>SLCK01000075.1 GCA_007125845.1 Gemmatimonadota bacterium | reverse complement strand
GCCACGGAGTTCGAGCGGCCGGTCCAGCCGCATCCTGAATCGCGCGAGGCGATCTCCAGCCTTTACTCGCCCTATTGTCCGGGGTTCATGCTCGAGGTCTGCACCTCGGGCGAGGCCCGGGCCTTGAGAGACTCCATCCACACGCTGGCGCACCAGGGCTGGTCGAGCGCCGAGCTGGTGGACTGGATGCTGTCGATCTACGGCTCGCAATACCTCGCCGTGCCGCAGCGGAGCGGGTGGGGAATCTGGGCGTGGATTCTGCCCGTCTGGGGCCTCCTGGCGGGGCTTGCTCTCGTGATCTGGGCGCTGCGTCGCTTCGCCCCCCGGCCTCCGGATGAGAAGCACGTCTCCACCGACGGCTTTGGGGAGGAGCGGGAGTGGAACCTGACCCCCGAAGAAGAGGAACGTCTCAGAGAAGCAATCCGAGAGGTGGAGCTCAGCGAGGATCCGTCCTACTGACTCCCCGCACATGAGCTTCTCCACTCCAGAGCGACCGGACGTCGGGGGCGTGCCCTCGATGCTCGATCTCGTACGGCTGAGCTCCCGGCCGCTCTTTCCCCCCGGTGGGCAGGACCTCTACCGCCAGATTGCCATTCTGACGGGGATGAAGGAGGGAATGGAGGTTCTCGTCGCCGGCTGCGGACCAGGCATGACGCTCGAGTACTTCGTTCGGGAGACCGGGGTTCAGGGGTCGGGGGTCGACGAGGACCCGGTCCTCGTCTCGAAGGCGGAGGCCCGCAGCCGCAGCGCAGGCTTGAACGAACGCCTGCATTTCCAACACGCGCCGGTCGACGACCTGCCATACCGCGACGGGGTTTTCGACGTCGTCGTCGGAGAGCTCTCTCTGACGTCGCGCGCCGAGCCCAAGGCGGCAATCCGGGAGCTTGTCAGGGTCCTTCGGCCGGAAGGGTTCGTGGTGCTCGTGCAGCTGGTCTGGAAGGCACCTGTCGATCCGGAGAGGAGGATCGTACTCTCCCGGCATCTCGGAGCCCGCCCGATGATGCTCGTGGAGCTGAAGCGAATCCTGAGGGAGAACGGGGTGCGTCAGCTCCACACCGAGGCCTGGACGGATGAGGAGACCGCATTTCGTCCCACGGTGACGAAGCCCTTTCCCGACTTCGCCGAGCTGTTCAGCCTTCCCGAGAAGCTGGGCATCCTCCGTCGAGCCTGGCGTCGCTGGGGATGGAAGGGGGTTCGTGCCGCGCTCGCCCGGGAGCGGGAGGTCCACCGCCTGCTCACGCGCGAGAGGATCCTGGGACTGGACATGGTCAAGGGTCGCAAGGTCGCCGTGGACGTTGCCGAGCCGGCCGAGGCCGAGTGACGGAGGGCGCATCCCTCCTCGATCCGGGGGGGCTCGAGGAGCTCCACGAGCTCCTCACGGGAGCCGGGGTCGATGGATGGCTCCTCTACGACTTCCACGACCGCAATCCCGTGGCTCGCCGCCTCCTGGGCTCCGGAAAGACGACGCGGCGAACCTTCGCACTCTTTCCCCGCCGAGGTGAACCGGTACTCCTCCATCACCGGATCGAGGTGTCGAGCTGGCCCGATTGGCCCTATCTGCGCCGGGAGTACGCGGGCTGGCGCGAGCTGGGCGATGAGTTGGAGCGCATGCTCGACGGGCTGCGAAGCGTCGCCATGGAAATCTCCCCTGGAGGCGCGGTTCCCACCCTGGACCGGGTGCCGGCCGGGGCCGCGGAGATGGTCCGGGCAGCTGGACCGGAGGTGCGGTCGTCCGGCGACCTCGTAACGGCCTACCACGCGCGCTGGTCCAGGAAGGGCCTGGAGAGCCACCGCCGTGCGGCCGCGATCGTCCGCTCGCTGGCCATGGAGGCGTTTCGGCGCGCCGCCTCCCGCGCCGGAGGGGACGCGCCTCTCACGGAGCGGGGCCTGGCCGACTGGATCCGAGGCCGACTTCGCGAGGAGGGGCTCACCGACCAGGAGGACTGCATCGTCGCTGCCGGACCCGGTTCGGCCGACCCCCACTACCGTCCGGTGGGAGAAGGGAGGCCCCTGTCGGCCGGCGAGGTGGTGCTCATCGACCTCTGGGGTCGGGAGCCGGACGACGGAGTCCCCGCCGATCAGACCTGGATGGGAGTGCTCGGCGAGGCGGCTCCGGAGCGAGCCGTCCGCCTCTGGGAGGCCGTCGTGGAAGCGCGGGACCGCGCGCTCGGCTTCCTCGGAGAGCGGAGCGCGGCCGGCGAGGAGGTGAGGGGCTGGGAGGTGGACCAGGTGGCGCGGTCCGCGTTGGAGCAAAGGGGCCTGGGAGATTTCTTCCTCCATCGCCTCGGTCACTCGATCGACTCCGAGCTGCATGGGTCGGGTCCCAACCTCGATTCCCTCGAAACCCGGGACGACCGCAGGCTTCTCCCGGGCGTAGGGTTTTCCGTTGAGCCCGGCGTCTACCTCCCCGGAGAAGTCGGGGTCCGAAGCGAGGTGAACGTCTACTGGGCGAAGGAGGGTCCGGAGATCACGCCGGGGGAGATCCAGCGAGAGCTCCTCCTCCTTCCCCCGGGGCCCTGATCCCCGGTGTCGCCCCGGCACCTGGAGGTCGCGCTCGCGCTCCCCACCTTCCGCACCTTCACCTACCGGATCGAGGGCCCGCTCCCCCGGCCGGGCACGCGGGTCCTCGTGCCCTTCCAGCGGAGCGAGCGGGTCGGTTGGGCGCTCGGAGAGGCCGATCCCTCCGGAATCCGAGGGATCCGCCCGGTATCGGACGTGCTCGAGGTTGAGCCCTCGCTCCCCGGTGACCTGCTCGATCTGGCACGTTGGATGGCCGAGTACTACGTGGCCCCGCTCGGGGTGGCCTGCCGGTCGATGCTTCCCTCCGTCCTGACCGATGGTGCGCGCGAAGTCGTGCGCCTGATGGAGGACGCCGGTGGGGGGCGTGCCGGGCCCGAGGGCAGGGCGGAGGTGCTCGTCGAAGCGCTCCGAAGTCGAGGTGGCGAGGCGAGGGTCTCCACCCTCCGGAAGTCGCTGGGGATGGGGTCCCTCTGGCCCGAGATTCGTCTCCTCGCGGAGGCGGGGCTCCTCGAGCACGAGACGGTCCCTCCCCCCGAACCGCCCGTTCGCACCCGCAAGTCGGTTCGGATCCGGGAGTGGATTCCGGACCTGGCCGCCCGCGAGGATCGCTTCGGCCGAGCCCGCCGTCAGCGCGAGTGCTACGAGCTTCTCGAGGCCTCCGGCGGAAGCCGCGATCTGGTGGTGCTCCTCGGCGGAGACGGATTCTCTCGCTCCGTCGTGTCCGGCTTGGAGGACAAGGGGCTCGTGGAGCTGGAGGAGAGGGAGGTCGAGAGCGACCCTTTTCGAGGGCCGCCCGACCCGCCCATTCACCATGAGCCGACCCCGGCCCAGGCCGACGCGCTCGATGCCCTCCTCGCGGCTGCCGACCGCCCCGAGAGCGATCCCTTCCTCCTGCACGGAGTCACCGGATCGGGCAAGACCCTCGTGTACATCGAGCTCCTGCGCGAGGTCGTCGATCGCAGGAATCGCACGGCGATCGTGCTCGTGCCCGAGATCTCCCTCACGCCGCAGACGGTCTCCCGGTTCCGCTCCTGGTTCGGCGACCGGGTGGCCGTTCTGCACTCGGCGCTTTCGCATGGGGAGCGCTACGACCAGTGGCGGCGGATCCGGGCTGGCGAGAAGCGCGTCGTGGTCGGTGCCCGTTCGGCGCTTTTCGCTCCGCTCCGGGATCTGGGCGCGATCATCGTCGACGAGGAGCACGACGGGTCCTACAAGCAGTCGGAGGCGCCCCGATACCATGCGCGTGACGTCGCCGTGGTGCGGGCCCGTGGGGCCGGGGCGCTCTGCGTCCTGGGAAGCGCGACGCCGTCGCTGGAGAGCTGGCGGAATGCCGGCCGGGGCAAGTACGTCCGCCTCTCTCTCCCGGAACGGGTGGGCGGACGGCCGATGCCCCCGGTGGAGGTGGTCGACCTCCGGCGCAGCCGGGACGTCCTCTCCCCGCAGCTGACGGTGGCCGTGCGGGACCGCCTCGAGCGGGACGAGCAGTCGATCCTCCTGCTCAATCGGAGAGGTTACTCCTCCTTCGTGCAGTGTCGCGCGTGCGGCGCGGTCGAGGAGTGTCCGAACTGCTCGGTGTCGCTCACCTTCCACCGGGGCCGAGGCCGACTCCTCTGTCACCACTGTCGCCACGAGGAGCAGGCCCCCACCCGCTGCCCGAGCTGCGGCGATCCGGACCTCTCCTTCCGGGGGCTCGGGACCGAGCAGGTGGAGCGGATCGTGGCCGAGACCTTTCCCGATGCGCGCATCGCCCGCATGGACGTCGACACCACCTCCGGGAAGTGGGCGCACCACGAGATTCTGGGGAGGGTGAGGAGGAAGGAGGTGGACATCCTGCTCGGCACGCAGATGATCTCCAAGGGGCTGGATTTCCCGGGCGTCACCCTGGTCGGGGTCGTCAACGCCGATGTGGGGATCCACCTTCCAGATTTTCGGGCCAGCGAGCGCTCCTTCCAGCTCCTCAGCCAGGTCGCGGGACGTACGGGCCGGGGCGAGCTTGGCGGGCGCGTCCTCATCCAGAGCTCCCTTCCCGAACACTACGTCGTCCGGCACGCGCTCTCCCACGATTACGAAGGGTTCGCGGAGCGGGAGCTCGAGGAACGCAAGTCACCCCCATACCCGCCTCACCTGCGACTTGCCAACATTGTCGTGAGCTCACCCGATCGCGCCCTGGTCGCGGACGCGGCGGAGGCGGCGGCAAGCTGGGTTCGAGCCGAGCTTGGAAAAGGGCGCGGATCCGGGATGGAGGTGGTGGGCCCCGCTCCATCGCCGATCGAGCGTCTCCACAACCGCTGGCGGTGGCACTTCTTCCTGAGGGGCGGACGCGTCGGACCGGCTACCGAGCTCTTTCGCAGCCTCCTCGAGGAGTTTCGCCCGCCCCCCGGAGACGTGCGGGTGATCCTGGACCGCGACCCCACCGCCCTCCTCTGACCGTACGAATCCCGGCCGCGTTCGAGCGGCCGTTTCGTCTGGACCGGCCGAAACGGGTTCGATAAATTTCCGGCGACCCTAGCGGACCGTAGCCGGGTACGAGCAGGAGTGCGCCGCGGTTCGTGCGATGCGGACCTTCCCGTTCCCGGAGAGCGGTTCCATGGGTTGCCTGGCACTCAATGCTTCCTTCGAGCCCCTCACCCTCGTGCCCGCGAGGCGGGCCGTTCGGTTGGTGCTCGACCGGAAGGCCGAGATTCTCGAGGTCGACGAGCGGAAGCGATTCCGCTCGGAGCGCGACGAGCTCCCGTGCCCCACGGTGATCCGGCTCGTGCGCTACGTGCATGTGCCCCGACGGTTTCGGCGCCAGGTGACGAACACCTTCCTCTTTGCCCGCGACGACTACTGCTGCCAGTACTGCGGGCGGCATCGCAGTGAGCTGAAGGGCCGCCAGTTCCTCACCCGGGATCACATCTTGCCGGTTTCGCAGGGAGGGGGGAACAGATGGGCGAACGTCGTGACGGCGTGCTCGCCCTGTAACAACCGCAAGGGGAATCGCACGCCCGAGGAGGCGGGAATGCCCCTCCGGCGTACGCCTGGGGAGCCGAACCACGTGCACCTGGTCTGGGCCGTTCGCCGGGTCACCCCGATCCAGGCCAAGTGGATCGCAATGTTCTACGGCGAGGACGCGCTTGCGGTGCTCGGAGCTCGGACGCCCGCGCCCCTTCAGTCCTCGAGCAGGGCGTAGGGGCGTTCGTAAAGCTGTCCGGAGCTCCGGACGGTACCGCCGTCCGTGTACTCCTTCCAGCGAACGATCCAACCCCGGATTTCATCTTGCTCGAGCTCGTACTCGAAGCCGGGATTCTCACGCCGGTTTGCGACGAAGCGGGCGAGGAGGGGGGGGAGACGTTCCGCCTCCTCCAGGGGAAGCTGGGAGCGCAACTGCGCCATCCCGCCACGGATCTCGGAGCGGCAGGCCTTCACCGCCCGGATGCCGCTGTCGATCTCCTTGGAGATCCGCGAATAGGCCTCGTGCGGCGAGTCGTTGCCACTTTCCTGGATGGTTCTGAGAGTCCTGCGCGCGATCGGAGCCTCGAGCTCCTCCTTCAAGCCCTGCAGGAGCCGAAGGGCCCTCTCCTGTTGCCTCAGCAGCTGCGAATAGGCGCCCCCCACCGTCGATGGCCCCTCCTTCGAGGATCCCTCCTTCGACGGCTCGAGGGGAGCCTCACTCGTCATCGTCGGTGTCCTCCGACTCACGTCCTTCCCACTCCTTCACCATCTCTTCCCTCCGACGGATCGCCTCTCGCACCACTCTGAGGGAATCGTCGAGCCCTCGGTCCGTCCTACCGCCGCCGGCTCCGTCACTCGCCCCGTCGTGCTCACTTCCACCCTCATCGGGGGACTTCGGCGCCCTTCCTTTTTCGCCTTCCTCCTCCCGCATTCGGCTCTTGCGGATCTCGTAGGCGAAGATCTTCTGACGGAGGTCGCCGAGCATGCGCTGGAGGTCGGCAGGCGAGACCAGGACCCCGTCCTCCCGGTCCAGACGCAGGATGAGCTGAGCGAATGCCACGAGATCGGCACGAAGACGGTCTGCGGAGATGTCGTCGTACTTGCCCATGAGTCCCAAGGGGTTTCGATTCGTGTGGGCGTTGGGGGATGCCCGCAACTCGAGGTTCCATAATAATCTGGTGGGATCCTGGGTTGAGCACCACAGGGGGACGCCCGACCCTCGGTGAGCGAAGGCGAGCACCTGGATGCGGAGGAGCGGAGCAAATGAATCGGAGAGCAGCCCTGATCCGGACGGTGGAGTTCAGCGCAGCGCATCACTACAGGCGGAGGGACTGGTCGGAGGAAGACAACGCTCGCGTATTCGGCGCTCAGTCCCGGCCGCATGGGCACGATTACCGGGTCGAGGTCGAGGTCGCAGGGTCGGTTCACCCCGAAACGGGGTTCGTGGTTGACCTTCCGGTGCTCGATCAACTCCTGGACGAGGTCGTCGGAGGGCTCGACAATCGGGATCTGAACGAGACGATCCCCGAGGTGCGCGACGGCTCGATGCTGCCCTCCACCGAATCGTTGGCCGTCTGGTTTTGGGAGCGGCTCGAGTCACGGATTCCGGGAGGCGCGTCCCTGGAGCGGGTTCGGGTGAGTGAAGGGCGGGGGCTCTCGGGAGAGGTGTCTCGACCGGCTGCGGGAGGTGCGTCATGAGTCTCGCGGATCGCGATTCGGAAGAACGAAAACCGCGCCCTGCGAACGGCGAGGGTTCGGGGGACCGAGGGGAAGGGGCCGTCCGTCCGACACCGGTCCGCGCGGTGATGGGAACGTCGGACACGCCCAAGGTAGAGCCCGAGCTTCCGAGACGCACGCTGGAGCTGGAGGACGAGAAGCGCTGGATCGTCCGGGCAGAGGGCGCGACCCGGAGTGGCACCGCACCCGATTCCGGAGCCTCCCTGCTCCTTCTCACATTCGCCGCGGAGGAGGAGCCGGACCGGCGTCTCCACGAAGTGCTCGCGGTCGCGAGCTCATTGGACGAGCTCACCTGGGCGGAGCTGAAGGAGCTTTTCGCGAGGTCGCGGCCCTACCGGGAGCCCGAGGAAGATTCCTAGAAGGTTGTTGATGAAGGGCCGGGGCCGAGACGAGCCGCGCATGTGGTCACTTGGACACGCCGAGTGTCGTCATTGTGACACGGAGCGCGGACTCCCAGATGACCGGGCCACCCCGAATCCACCTGTGCGAGAAGGGGTTCCCCCTGAGATGGCCTGTGGCACGATCGATGCACCTTATTCGTGCACAGTGGAGAACCCCGCATCGTCGCCCTCGTGACCCATCGGCCGGAGGGTGGGGATCCGACCGACAGGACAGGGCCAGATGGAAAACACGAACGCAACCTGGCGCTCGCAGGATCGCGACCTTGAACCGGTTGAGCGTTGTGTCCCGGGGATCGTCATCGCCGACGGTGGCCTCGGGTCGCAGACCGAGTCCGCCGGCCTTAGAGGGAGCACCTTCCTTTACGGGGAGGTCGTGCCCGAGGCTCCCACCCTTCCGTTCGGGAGGTGGAAGGACCCCTCCTGACGGGAAGGAGTTGTTCCGGGAGGCCATGGCGGCGCCCTCAGCGAGGGCGCCGTTTCCTTTTTGGACCCTCCGGTGTATACCGTCCGGCAGCCCCCCAATCGGAGCCCCTTCAACAGGGATGGCGCTCCCGGTGTCCTTTGTATAGGGTCGTGACGGAAAGCGACGGCACGCTCGTGGCTCGCGCCCGCCTCGGAGACGAGGTGGCTTTCGGCGAGTTGGTGGCGCGCTACCGACGTCCGGCGTACACGGTCGCCCTGTCGATCGTCGGCCGACACGAGGACGCCGAGGACGTGGCCCAGGAGTCGTTCCTGGTCGCCATCGAACGTCTCGACGACTGCAGGAAGCCGGATCGGTTCGCGGGATGGCTCCTCACCATCGTGAGGAATCGGGCCCGGAACCTGATGAGGAAACGAGCCGTCAGGGTCACGGAAGAGATTCCCTTCGACGCACCGGCGGGCGGGCTGGGTCCGGAGCGCGAGGCCGAGCTCGGAGAGCTCAGGGAAGCGCTCAGGCGCGCGGTCGGGACGCTGAGCACAGTACAGCGGGAGATCCTGCTCCTGCACGATCTGGAGGGTTGGAAGCACCGTGAGATTGCGGAGCGGCTGGAGTTGCCGGCCGGCACGGTTCGCTCCCACCTCCACTTCGCGAGAAAAGAGCTCAGGGAACGGCTGCGGCCGGTTCACCAGCCGGAAGCAGGGGGGCGCGCCGGATGAACGGATTCGAGGACGAGCGAGCATTGGAGAATCTAGACCCGGGACGGGTCGATTCTCGCTACTGGATTCGCTTTCACGGTACCGTGATGGAGGCCGCCGCTCCCATCCTGGCAGCGCGTCGGGCGCGCGCACGAATGACCCTCGGCCGAGTCTTCCTTTCATGGAGCAGACTCCTCCTCCCCGCGACGGTGACCGCTGCGGCGATCGCCACTCTCCTCGTGCTCTACGACCCCGCGTCGCAAGGGCCCGCGGGCCCTGAGGACGATTTCGTGCTGGGTGTCGAAGAGGTGCTCTGGGTGGCCGAGGACGAGGCCGCGGAAGAGCCCTTCCCGACCTTCCTCTTCCTGGACGATGAGTTGGATCGCGACGTGATCCTGCTTGCCCTGGAAGACTACTGATGAGGCGCGTATGGCGATGACGGAGGCCTTTCGCACAAAGCTGGCCGCCGCCGCGGTCCTGGTCTCGGTCTTCGGGGCCGGGGTGGCCGTGGGGTTCGCCCTCGACCGCGGCATGGCGCGGGCTTCGGCCGGAGAGCGAGGGGAAGTCCGTGCGGAAGCGCGGGACGCGCGCCCCGATGGCGAGGGTGAGCGCTGGATCATCGATCGGATCGGCCTCAGCGCTGGGCAGCGAGCCGAGGTGGATTCGGTGATCCGCCACTACGGTGGCCGGATGACCGATCTCCAGAAGGAATTCCGGCCCAAGTACCGCGCGGTCGTCGATTCCACCAACGAGGCGGTGCGGGAGCTCCTCGACGAAGATCAGAGAGCCCGTTACGACGAGCTCGCCGAACAGCGACGGGAGCGCCGGGACCGGGCGTCGCGCGGGGACGACTGACCGCCTTAACGTCCGGACCTCCTCCGGCGTCCTACCCTTCGCAAGCGACTTCCGCGCATCCGCACCGCCCCGGGCGAAGAACCGACATGTTTGAATCGTTGGCAGGGTCTCCCCTTCGGGGGATCGTCGCTACCTTCGTGCTCCTCTCGCCATCGTTGCTTCCCATCTCCAGTGAAGCCGCGGCGCAGGAGCCCATCGAGGTTGTCTCGGTCGAGGCTCAGATCCACCTGGAGGAGGCCATCTCGATGGCGCTCACCCGGAACCCGGGCTACGCGCAGGCCGAGATCTCCCTGGAGAACGCCTTTGGGAGCGAACGGACGGCCAGGGGTGCCTTCCTCCCCTCGCTCAGCGTCTCGAGCGGAACAACCCTCTCGAGCAGCGCACGCTTCGATCCCGCGACCGAGCGCCAGGTCACCGGGAGCAGCCAGAGCCTGAGCGGTGGCCTGAGCTTGGGATACGACCTCTTCACCGGTGGCCGAAACCGGGCCGAGCTGGAGCGGGCCGGGATCGAGACGGAGGCCGCCGACGTCCGCCTCGAAGGCCAGCGCTTCGAAGTGATCTTTCGGACCAAGCAGGCCTTCTTCGACGCTCTTCGGCACACGGACCTGGTCGCCGTCGCGGAGTCGCGCGTGCAGCGTGCCGAAGAGAACCTCGAGCAGGTGCGCCGACGGGTGGAGATGGGCTCGGCGACCGCCTCCGACTCGCTCAGGACCCGGCTCGAGTTGGCGAACGCCCGCCAGACGGCCCTTCAGAGCCGGAACCAGCTCCGGTCGGCCCGCATGGCGCTGGGACGGCAGGTGGGGATCTCGGGGCCCGTCGATGCCGTCCGCCCCTCCGTGCTCGAGCCGAGCCCTCTTCCGCTTACCCCGGAGGAGATCTACGAGCTGGCCGAGACCCGGTCGCCCTCGGTTCGAGCCGCGGAGCTCTCGCGTGCCGCAGACCAGGCGCAGGTCGCCTCGGCGAGGGCCTCCTACCTCCCCTCGCTCCGCATCGGCTCCGGGTACGACTGGTCGAACCAGGATTGGGCCTTCGACGGGGGCAGGACGAGCTGGCGGGTCTCCCTCTCCGTCAGCTATCCGATCTTCAACGGATTCGTGCGCGAGACGAACGTGCAGCGGGCCCAGAGTCAGGTGCGGCTGGCCCAACTCGTGGAGGAGGACGCGCGGCTCGAGGCGCGCCAGGCGGTCGATCACGTCCTTCAGGGGATTCACACTGCGGAGGAGGCGATCGCCCTCGCCGAGGAGGCCGTGCTCGTGGCACGCGAAGACCTGCGGGTCGTTCAGGAGCGCTACGACGTCGGCGTGGCCACCGTCTTCGAGGTCGTCACCAGCCAGGTGGCCCTCGACCAGGCGGAGGCGGACCGGGTGACCGCGCGCTATGACTATCTCCTGGCCCGGGCTGAGCTCGAAGCCATCCTGGGGCGGGAACTCTGAGCGGGGAGAACGAGAGGATGAACGAGACGGCTCCGGTCATCGAGACGGTGGGGCTTTGCAAGGACTACGTTCTGGGAGCCGAGACCATCCGGGCGGTGAGAAACGTGGACCTCACGATCGGAGGCGGCGAGTTCGTGGCGATCATGGGGCCCTCCGGCTCGGGCAAGTCGACCTTCATGAACCTCCTTGGCTGTCTCGATACCCCGACCGCCGGGGAGTACGTCCTGAACGGCCAGCCGGTCGCCCGTCTCTCCGAGCCTCAGTTGGCTCGGATCCGCAACAAGGAGATCGGCTTCGTCTTTCAGACCTTCAATCTCCTTCCGCGGGCCACGGCGCTCCAGAACGTGGAGCTCCCCCTGGTCTATGCGGGCACTCCGGGAGCCGAGCGGCGTCGCAGGGCGACGGAGAGCCTCGAGGTGGTCGGGCTGGGTGACCGGATGCACCACAGGCCCCCGGAGCTCTCGGGGGGGCAGAGGCAGCGGGTCGCGGTGGCCCGTGCCCTCGTGAACGATCCGGCGATCCTCCTGGCCGACGAGCCCACCGGCAACCTCGATTCGCAGACCGGGGAGGAGATCATGGACGTCTTCCTTCGACTGAACGACGGAGGGCAGACGCTCCTCCTGGTCACGCACGAGAGCGAAATCGCAGCCTACGCCAAGCGGCAAGTCCACCTGAAGGACGGAAGGGTCGAGCGGGACTTCTTCATCGAAGCCCCGTTCCGACCCTCCATACACGAAAGGGAGCGGGTACGATGACGCGATTCGGTACCGATGCGAGCGGTGGAAACCGTTCCGGAGCGAGGCTTGCCGTCGGGGGAATCCTGGGGACGGGCCTCCTGGCGGCTCTGGTGGGGTGTGGTCTCGGCCAGGCCGAAGAGGCGCCGATTGGCAACTTCTCCGAGGTCGTCCGGATCGATCTCGAGATCAACGCGGAGGCCGCGGGCGAGGTGGAGCCCCTCCGGAGAGTCGACGTGATGTCGAAGGCCTCCGGCGAGGTTCTCGAGGTGCTCGTCGACATCGGAGACCGGGTGGAGGCGGGCGCTCTCCTGGCCCGGATCGATCCGCGTGACGTCCGCAATGAGTTCAATCAGGCCGAAGCCGATTACGAGGTGGCCCGGGAGCGTTACGCGATCGCCGAGGCCCAGTTGCACCGCTCGGAAAACCTGTTGCGATCCGGCGTGATCACCGAACAGGAGCACGAGGGACGCAACCTGGAGTACGCCAATGCCCGGGCTACCCTGGTGCGGGCCGAGACGAGCATGGAGTTGGCCCGGCTGCGGCTCGACGACGTCACCATCCGGGCCCCGCTCGCAGGCGTCGTGCTTCAGAAGAACGTAGAGGAGGGCCAGGTCATCACCTCCCCAGCGGGGAACGTCTCGGGCGGCACTGTGCTCCTCACCATTGCCGACCTGGACCGGGTCCAGGTGCGGACCCTGGTGAACGAGACCGACGTGGGGCGAATCGAGCCCGGGATGCCGGTGACCGTGAGGGTCGACGCGCACCAGGACCGAGCGTTCCAGGGCCACGTCGAGAAGATCGAGCCGCAGGCGCGGGTCGAGCAGAACGTCGTGAACTTCCCGGTCATCGTGCACCTGGACAACGAGGAAGGCCTCCTGCGGCCGGGGATGAGCGCAAATGCGACGATCCTGGTGGCTCGGCGGCCGGGCGCGCTCTCCCTCCCCAACAACGCGATCGTGAGCTTCAACGAGATGGCACAGGCGGCCTCGGTGCTGGGAGTCCCCTCCGAGCGGCTGCAGCTCGACCCTTCGGCCTTCCAGGGGCTGCTGCGGGAGCGACCGGGAGTTGCCGAGGGGGAGGGGGAGCGCGGCCCGGGGCGAGGTGGACCAGGGGGAGATGGGCCGGCCGTCGTCCGTCGGCCCGGGAGCGGAGACGCCTTCGGGGGAGACGGACAGGCCGGACGTCAGGGGATCGTCTTCGTGCAGGAAGCGGACGGCACGCTCTCCCCGAGGCCGGTCCTGGTGGGGGTGACCGATTGGAGCAACTCGGAGATCCTGGCGGGTCTCGAGGAGGGGGAGCGGGTCGCGGTGCTCGGGGGCTCGCAGCTCCAGACCCAGCAGGGCGGGTTCCGGGGCATGCGGATCATGGGCGGCGGATTCCCGTTCTAGTAAGGCCGTGAACCCGGAGAGGGCGCCGTGCTGACCAAGGAAATCCTGCTCGTCTCGCTCACCGCGATCCGGGCCAACCTGCTCCGGTCGTTCCTCACGACCTTGGGAATCATCATCGGCGTGGGGGCCGTCATCACGATGGTGGCGCTGGGGGAAGGGGCGCAGCAGCGGGTCGAGGAACAGATCCAGCAGATGGGCACGAACGTCCTGACCGTGCGGCCCGCCCAGGCGCGTATGGGCGGGGTGGCCCAGGGTGACGCGCAGCTCTTCACCCGCGACGCCGAAGCCCTGCGGGCCGAGACGGGGCCCGCGCTCACCATCGCGCCCGACATCGGCCAGCGCCTGCAGGTCTCACACCTGCGTTGGAACAGCCTCAACGAGGTCCTGGGCACATGGCCGACCTACTTCGAGATCTACTCGATGCAGGTGGCCTACGGTCGGCTCTTCACCGAGGCTGAGGTGCAGGGGAATCGCAGGGTTGTCGTCCTGGGCCACGAGGTCCCCGAGCAGCTCGCCACCCCGGCCCCGCTCCTGGTGGGGCGCTCGATCCGCATTGCGGGCGAGTCCTTCGAGGTGGTCGGGGTGCTGGCCGAGAAGGGGGAGATGGGGTTCTCCCAGCCGGATCGCACGGTGTACGTCCCGGTGTCCACGGCGCAGCAGCGCCTTTTCGGGGGGCGAGACCGCCTGCGCGCCATCGTCGCTCAGGTTAACGGCGGTCCGCCCGCGATGGACGGGGCGTTCGATGCCGTGGACCGGATCCTCCGCAGGGAGCACCGGATCCCGGCGGGCGGGGATCCGGACTTCCAGATCCGCAACTCGACCGACCTGCTCGCCTCCTTCCAGGAAACGAACCGGACTTTTACCTTCCTGCTCGCGGGAATCGCCGGTGTCTCTCTCCTGGTGGGTGGGATCGGGATCATGAACATCATGCTGGTGAGCGTCACCGAACGGACCCGGGAGATCGGGGTCCGAAAGGCACTGGGTGCCACCCGGGCCAATATCCTCCTCCAGTTCTTGGCCGAGTCGCTCGTTCTGTGCATCCTCGGGGGTATCCTGGGCGTGCTGGCGGGCACAGGGGGCGCGCACCTGGTCTCCACCGTCGCCGGTTGGAACACGGCGGTCTCGATTCCAGCAGTGGTGGTCGCGCTTGGCTTCTCCGCGGGAATCGGGCTCTTCTTCGGCATCTGGCCCGCGCAGCGGGCGGCCAAGCTCGACCCGATCGCGGCGCTGCGCTACGAGTGAGTCCCGCATCGGGGACCGCGGGAGGAGGGCGCACCGGGCGGTTCGGCGCCTTGGCGGTCGTGGCCCTCCTGCTGGTGGTGTTGGGCCTCTTCATCCTGGGAGGGGTCCCCCTCCAACTCCTTCTCGGGGAGCCCGGACTCGTCCTCGCGCAGATCCTCTTCCTGCTGGTTCCCCCCCTCGTCTTCGTCGGGTGGATGGGGCTCGATCCGGTGCGTGCCCTTTCGCTCCGACCCCCGTCCGCGCGACAGCTCGGGGGGGGACTCCTCGTCCTCCTGGGCGGGGTCCAGGTCGCCTGGATCCTCGCCTGGGCGCAGGGGCTCGTCTTCCCGGTCCCCGTGGACTACCTGGAGGCGCTCGCGGGGATCTTGCAGGCGGACTCGCTCGGGCGCTACCTGTGGCTTCTCTTCATGGTGGCGGCGGTGCCCGCGGTGGCCGAGGAGGTCCTCTTCCGCGGGGTGGTCCTCACCGGCTTCCGGAACACCCTCCCGACCCTCTGGGCGGTGGTGGCTGCCGGAGTGGCCTTCGGCCTCTTTCACCTCTCTCCGGAGACGGCCTTCCGCTTCCTCCCCACCGCCTGGCTCGGGATCCTCCTGGCCTGGGTGGTCGTGGCGTCCGGATCCCTTCTCCTCGCGATCCTCCTCCACTTCCTGAACAACGCCGCGATCCTGACCCTGGTCGCGCTTCCGGCCACCCGTGAACGGGTGATGGACGTCGAGGCCGAGCCTTCTCTCTTCCTTCTCCCGCTGGGGATTCTCCTCCTGGCCTGGGGAGTCTGGGTTCTCCACGGAGAGCGAGCCCACCCCTCATCGATGGAGCCGCGATGATCGCGTACCTGGAATGCACCGGCACGGGGGAACGCTATCCCGCGGACGCTCTGATGGGGCTCTCGCCGGCGGGGAAGCCGCTCTTTCCCCGCTACGACCTCGACGCCCTCGCCGAAACCTTCCGGCCCGACACCATCGATCTCAGCCGAGCGGACCTGTGGCGGTACGCCCCGGTCCTCCCGGTGGTCGATCCCTCCGACCGCGTCTCTCTGGGGGAGGGATGGACGCCTCTCCTGCCCGCGCCCCGGCTTTCCCGCGAGCTCGGCGTGGGGCTTTGCTGGATCAAGGACGAGGCACAGAATCCCACGGCGTCTTTCAAGGCCCGCGGGATGGCGGTCGCGATCGCGCGGGCTCGCGAGCTCGGGGTGAAGGCCGTGGCCCTTCCCTCCGCGGGCAATGCGGGTGGGGCGGCGGCGGCCTACGGCGCTGCCGCGGGACTCGAGGTCCACGTCGCCGTGCCCTCTGACACCCCGCCTCCGATCCTCGAGGAGATCCGGATGCTGGGTGCTGAGCTTCACCTGCTGCAGGGGCTCATCTCGGACTGCGGCGCGTTCGTTCGCGACGGAGTCGAGCGCCACGGCTGGTTCGACCTCTCCACGATGAAGGAGCCCTATCGTGTGGAAGGGAAGAAGACCCTCGGCTACGAGCTCTTCGAGCAGCTCGGGGGCCGCCTCCCGGAGACGATCGTCTACCCCACGGGCGGCGGGACGGGGCTCATCGGGATGTGGAAGGCCTTCGAGGAGATGGAGCGATTGGGGTGGATCGGGGCCGAACGTCCTCGCATGATCGCGGTCCAGGCCGAAGGGTGCGCCCCGATCGTGGAGGCGTGGCGAACGGGCGCGGACTCGGCCGGGTTCTTCGAAAACGCCGCGACCAGGGCGGTCGGTCTGCGGGTCCCCTCCGCCGTCGGCGACTTCCTCATCCTGCGGGCGCTCCGGGAGTCGGGGGGCGGGGCCGTTGCCCTCCCGGACGCGGCAATGGAGCACGGCGTCCGTCTCCTCGGGAAAAACACCGGTGTATTCGCCTCCCTCGAGGGCGGCGCTACCGTGGCGGCCGTGCTCGCGCTACGAGAGGCGGGAGAGCTCGGTCCGGAGGAGGAGGTCGTCCTGTTCAATACCGGGAGCGGTCTCAAGTACGTGGGTGCGGAGGTGTGAGAACCATGCTCGGAACGCTCTTCGTGATCCTCGCTGCAGTCGTCCTGTTGGGTGGGCTTCTCCGGCGCCGACAGGTGCGGCGAACGGTCGAGGGGGAGGAGCCGGTGGTGACCGATGAGCTCCTGAGGACGTTGCTGGACGAGGCTGGACGGGATGAGGAGGAATCCAATCCGCTGGACGAGGACGAGATCCGCCGGGCGGAGGACGAATTCTGGCGCCAGGAGTGGGACGAGCCGGAGGAATGGGGGCGGTCGTAGACGCGGGTGAAGCTCTCCCCGATCACCGCTCGGGAGCGTAGCGGTAGTAGGCCCCTGGAATCGGGATGATGCGGTCGCGGGGAGCCGTGTCGTCCTCGTCATCGAGCCGATTCACCGCAAGCGCTCGGTTGAAGCCGACCTCTAGCCCCGCGAAGTGCCCGCCCTGGATCCGCCAGTCCACCGCCACGGGAATCCGCGCGATCAGGATCGACCCGCTTCCGTCTTCGGTCCAGGCGGTGAGGCTCCAGAGCCCGGCGCCCACGGCCGGCCGCAAGCTTCCATCCGAGAAATACCGCTTGCCGGAGAGGCTCACGCCGATCTCGCGGAAGGTGATCGTCCCAAGATACAATTCCGCCGACCAGTCATTGCGCCGATACTCGGTGACGATCCCGAGGAAGCCCGTGCCTCCGAGGTTCAAGCCGATCCGCAGCTCGTCGCGGCTGAGGGCCGCCGGCAAGGGGGGCGAATCCCCGGGCTCCTCCTGCGCCTGGGCGGCAAGCGGTGCCGCCAGGAGGCAGGCGGCGGCAAGGACAAGGAGGAACGGGCGCTCGAGCGGGTTCGGGGGCATCGGCCGGGATCGGCGTCGAAAGGGCGCGTCTGGGCGGCTCCGGGGCGATCGCCGGACCGCAACACCCCGGGAAGGTAACATCTGGACCCTTGCCGTCCACTGGGGGGTCTCACCACGGTAGGGGAAGGGTGGCGGGTGGCGAAGGCGTGGTTGAGCGGCCGAAGGTCGATGACATCGTGTCGTACGCGTCGCGACCCGGGACGGAAGAAGGGGGATTGATGGGCATCGTGTGGAAGATTCTCGGAGAGGGGGGGGGATCGACGCTCACCCGGTCCGAGGGCGGGAGCCAGTGCGCTCAGGGCGGGACCCGGTGCGCTCGGGATTCGAGCGTTCGGAGCTCGCCCGGTCGTGATGTGCCCGAGCAGGCGCACCCGCGGATCGTCGCGTGGCCGCGCTTCCTCACACTCGCGCTGGCGCTCCTCCTCGCCTTCGCCGCATGTGAGCCCCCCGACCAGCCTCCCGCCCTCGTCGGCGGCCTCCCGACCACCGCCGCGGAGTATCTCGATCCGGACCGCGTCGCCGCATTCCAGCTCGAGGAGGGGGTCATCTACCGGTCGGTCCGGAGCGGAACCAAGCCGTGGCGTGTCCACCTCCTCGAGGTGGACGTGGGGCGGTGCGAGGTCGGATTTCGAGTGGTGCGCGCCGCCGAGGCAGAGGGGCGGATCCCGGTCTCGGAGATGGCGAGGCGGAGTGAACCGGGGGTGATCGCGGCGGTGAACGGGGACTTCTTCACCCCCGAGGATCTTCCCCTGGGAGTCGAGGTGTCCGAGGGCGTCCTGCGCGGTCGGACGTCCCGTCCTGTCTTCGCCTGGCGGCCCGGGTACGTTCCCTGGGTGGGGCCCATCGAATGGGATGGCGACTCGATCCATCTGGGGACCTGGGCGACGTCGCAGAGCCGCCCCGCACCCGACCTGCAGGTCGTAGCGGGCTTTCCGTCCCTCCTCACGGACGGCAGGACGGTGGGCGACCTGCAGCAGGGAGAACGCCCCGAGTTCGCGGGCGAACGCCATCCGCGGACCGCCATCGGCTTCGACCCGGTGCGGTCGCGCATCTGGATCGCGGTGGTGGATGGGCGCCGGGAAGGCGTCTCGGAGGGGATGAGCCTCCCGGAGCTCGCAGGGCTCTTCCGCGCGCTTGGGGTGCGCAATGCGATCAATCTGGACGGGGGCGGGTCCTCGGTGATGGTGATCCGAAGCGAACCCGTGAGCCGGCCCTCCGACCCGGCGGGTCAGCGCCCGGTGGTGAACGCGTTGGTCGTCCGGCACGATCCCACGTATTGTGGTGTGGTGAACGCTCTCGATTCGACCGAACCGGAAGTGCGCGTGGACGCGGTGCCCGTGGCGCCGGACTCGGAATCCCAGGGGATGGTGGTGCAATGATCGACTTTCCGACGCACCGGGCGACGGCCCGTCCGCAGGTGGAGCTCCGGTCTCGCGCTGCGGGTCTTGTCTGCGTTCTTCTCTTCCTCGCTGTTCCGGCGGGGGCAGCGGCGCAAGCGACTGGATTCGTTCAGGGCGTCGTGCAGGATCCGTCGGCGTCCGGTGGGATCACCGGGGCGATGCTCCAGGTTCTCGATCCGGACAGCACCGTGATCGGGAGTGCCTTCTCCGGCGCCAACGGGACCTTCTTGCTGGAAGTCGTGGAAGGGGGGCCGTACGTGATCCGGGTGCAATCCATGGGGTTCCGAATCACGAATTCCCAGCCCTTCGAGATCGTCCCCGGCGACACCTTGCAGCTTCCCCGCATCTCCCTGCTCCCCGACCCGGTGCGTCGAACTCCGAAGGAGTCCGCGCGTGGGGAGGCTCCGGCGGCGGACTACGGCTCGAGCGCGATCGAGCCCCCGAGATACGCGCTGCGTCCCGGGCCCGGCTCGAAGTAGCGACTCTCGGCTGCGTTCACCACCACAGAGGTGTTGTAGTACTCGTCGAGCATGTTCGTGACGCCGGCGTAGGCGGAAACCCGGAGCGGCCCCAGGGGCGCCTCGTTCACGCCTAGCCGCACGTCGGCAAGGCGGTAGGCGGGCGAGTAGGCCTCCACCTGGTTGAGGTCGTTCCCTGGAATCGCCGCGGTCCGCTCCCCCCTGAGCTCGGCAAACCATGCTCCCGGACCGAGTCGGACGAGTCCTTCGAGCCGGCTGGGTGCCAGGCCCGGCACCCGATTCCCCGCCAGGTCCACTCCGTCCACCTCGAACTCCCGGAAGCGGGCCTCGTTGGTGGCATAGGTAAGTCGCGTGCGTAGGAATCGGGACGGTGTGAACTGGAGCGTCAGCTCCATCCCCTCGCGGGTCGAGCGTCCCGAATTGCGAAAGAAAGGCGCGCCCGGCTCCTGCGCGAGCTCGAAGGCCACGAGCTCCCCGTGAAGCGTCGTATGAAAGTAGGTGGCCTCGTAGGCGGCCATCGTCCCGAGGAGCCCCCGCATGCCGGCTTCGATGGTGAACCCGACCTGTGGCTCGAGATCCTGGTTGAAGCCCCCTTCGCCCTCCGGGTTGTTCGCGAGCTCGGTCGTGGTCGGGGTCTCGAAGGCCGTGGCCAGATTCACGAAGGTAGCGAGAGCGGGATGGAGCCCGGCGTGGAAGCCGAAGGAGGGAGAGGCGGAGTCCAGCGTCCGGGCTCCGCTCCCGTCGGGTCGGCCGTCGACACCTGCCAGGTGGTCGTCGGCGGAGAAGCGGATCCGGTCGTAGCGCAGCCCGGTCAGGACGGAGAGGATGGGGTTGATCGGAAGCATCGCCTGTAGAAAGAGAGCGCTCCCCACCACCCGCTCCGACTGGTCGAGAAGGAGGCTGCCCCGCGCTCCCGCGGCATTCTCGAAGTGGGCGCGCTCATCCCGCTGAACGGTCAGCTCGGAGCCCAGCGCCCACCAGAGGAGTCCAGCGTCGCCCTCCTGCTCGCTGCGCATGGTGGACCGCACGCCCGCCACCGTGCGGTCCAGATCCACGGTCGTTGCGGTGCCCGGGCTCTCCTCTATGCGGCGGATCCCGAAGGTCGTGAAATCCACCACCCGCTCCCCGATCCGGCCCTCCCATCCCACCCCCGCCTGGACCTGCTCCAGCTCCATCCCCGCACCTTGAATCACGTTCTCGTGAAGCGCCCGGCGGTCGTGGTGAAGCATCGCGCCCCTCACGAGCGCCCCAGGATTGTCCGCCTCGAGGACGACCGCGTTCCCCGAGACTCGCCCCATCCCGCCCAGCAGAGGGAAGGTGACGCGGCCATTGAACTGGTCCTTGGCCGTGGCACCGTAGAGGCCGAAGGCGGGCGTCTCGACGATCCGCCGGAAGCCGTTCAGCTCGTAGCGGCTCAAGCTGAGAAGGTAGCCGGTCCCCCCGACCGAGCCGCTCGTCGTGCTCTGCAGTCGCCGGAACCCATGATCTCCGCTCACCGTCTCCACCTCCTGGCGAAAGGCGGCTTCCGCCGGGGGACGGGTCTCGAAGACGAGAACGCCGCCCGCCGCATTGCCATAGAGTGCGGATCCGGGACCGCGCAGCGCCTCCACCCTTCCGAGGTTGCCCAGGTCGAGGTGGTCGAGGGTCGACTGTCCGTCCGGGAGGGTGGCGGGGATTCCGTCCACCATGATCTGGACCCCCCGGACGCCGAAGGGGGAGCGGGCCCCGAATCCTCGCACCACGATCCGCTCGCCGACCGCCGCATTGAAGCGGTTCTGCACCTGCACTCCCGGGAGCCCGTGGAGCGCTTCCTCGATGGAGGACCCGGAGCGTCCCGTGGTGCGGACCTCGTTCCCCAGGATCGAAATCGCGAAGGGGACATCCTGCAGCGACACGGGGCTTTGCAGGATGTCGACCACCACCGCATCCAGGGCGACCAGAGTCGTGTCTCCCGTGAGCGGGTCGCTCACCACGACGGTATCCGGAAGCTCGGGCCCCTCCGGCGTGGGACCCGCCAAGGGCGCCGGGGGAGGCAGTGCCTCGGGGAGCGGGATCGTGTCGGGCAGGGTGCGTGCGTCCGCCTGGCCCTCCTCGTCGGCTGGGGGAACCGTATCCGGGACGGGGACCTGCAGCGTCCCGGCGGCGGCGAGGCTGGGGAGGAGGGCGAGCGGCAGGAGGAGCAGGAGCGCCCGGACGATCGCCAGGCGGCCTCGTCGGAACACGGGTCGTAGACCTGGAGACATCGTCTCCCGCAGTGGAGGTGGGCAGGGGAAGGGCGCTCTGAAGATCGCGGAGTGCAGGTCTCGAAATTAGGTGGCCCTCAACGAGTTGTCGAGGGAGCGGGCAGGGCGGTAGCTTGTTTCGGGCGCCCGACCGGGAGTCCCCTCCCAGTCAGACTTCGAACAGCCGCCGGACCGAGCGAGCACCTCCGATGTTGTCATCCTCCCCCGAGCCCCCCTTCGACGTGCGCTTTCTCGACCACGCGGCCGATGTGGGCATCGAGGTCGAGGCCCCTTCGCTGCAGCGCCTCCTGGAAGGCGCGGCGGAAGGGATGACGCGCCTCATCCTGGGCGATGCCCGCCCCTTGGAAGAGGAGGAGCGCATCGTCGAGGCGGAGGGCTCCGACGCGGCTCTCCTCCTGCGCAACCTCCTGCGGGAGCTCCTCTTCCAGCACGAGGCACGGGGCTTCGCGCTCGCCCGCTGCCGGATCGAAGACCTGATCTTGCCCGAGTCGGAGGGGGAGGGAGCGGGAGGGGACGGCCGGAGCCAGAGTCGGGAGCCGCTCTACCGGGTGCGGTGTCGGGCGGTCGGTGGCGGTGATCCGGGCCCGCCGGACCGGGAGCTCAAAGGGGTGACGCTCCACGGGCTCGTGGCCGAGCGCAGGGAAGGCGATGGAGGGGCACGCTGGTTCGCCAGGGTGATCTTCGACGTCTGACGGACGCGCGACGCCTGGGGAATCCGGATCTCTCCCGCGGTCCGGGGGTCGGAATCCATGAAGGATTCGGCGGACGACGAGTGAGCGGCGGGAGGACAAGGGAGCGATGACCACGAAGACACGACTCGAGATGGAGCGAATCGACGACTATCGGTGGCGCATCCCCCGGCAGGGGAAGATGCGGGTCGATGGATTGATCGTGGCCGACGACCGCCTCATGGAGGACATCCGCGGCGACGAGGCCGTCCAGCAGGTGGCGAACGTCGCGGAGCTTCCGGGGATCGTCGGCCGCTCCATCGGCATGCCGGACATCCACTGGGGCTACGGCTTCGCGATCGGGGGCGTGGCTGCCTTCGATCCCGAGGAAGGTGGGGTGATCTCCCCGGGTGGGGTGGGCTACGACATCAATTGCGGAGTTCGCCTCCTGCGCTCCCGCCTGCACGTGGATGACGTGCGCCCCCGGCTTGGGCCGCTCATGGACTCCCTCTACAACACGATCCCGGCGGGGGTCGGGAAGGGCTATCGGAAGTTCGTGCTGGGCAAGTCCGAGGTGCGCGAGATCCTGGAGAGGGGGGCGGCCTGGGCCGTCGACCAGGGATTCGGCACGCCCACCGACCTCGACCACATCGAGGACCGGGGCACCCTCGCCGGGGCCGATCCCGACCGGGTGAGTGCGCGGGCCCAGGAACGCGGGCGGGACCAGGTGGGCACGGTGGGGAGCGGCAACCACTTCATCGAGGTGGGTTGGGTGGACGAGGTCTACGATGCGGAGGCCGCCGCCCGCCTCGGCCTGGAGGAGGGGACGGTCACCGTCTTCATCCACTCCGGTTCGAGGGGGCTGGGCTACCAGGTCTGTGACGACTATCTGGAGACGATGCTCAAGGCGGTGAAGCGCTACGGGATCGACCTCCCCGACCGGCAACTTGTCTGCGCGCCGATCCAGTCTCCCGAGGGGGAAGCATACACCGGGGCGATGCGGGCCGCGGCGAACTACGCCTTCACGAATCGGCAGCTCATGGCCCACCGGGTGCGGGAGATCTTCTCCGACCACTTCGACGAGGACGAGTCCGCGCTCGGGATGGGCCTCGTCTACGACGTGGCCCACAACATCGCCAAGATGGAGCGGCACGAGGTGGACGGACGCGAGCGCATGGTTTGCGTGCACCGGAAGGGTGCGACGCGGGCCTTTCCGCCCGGTCACCCTGACCTGGGGGCGGCCTACCGAGACCTCGGACAGCCCGTATTCATCCCGGGCGACATGGGGCGCTACTCGTACGTCCTCCTCGGGACGGAAGGGGCCTACAAGGAGACCTTCGGATCGACATGCCATGGGGCGGGGCGGAAGATGAGCCGGCGGCAGGCCAAGAAGTCGAGCCGAGGGCGCGACCTGCGCACCGAGTTCGGCGGGAAGGGAATCGAGGTGCGAGCCTCTTCCTTCGCTACTGTGGCGGAAGAGGTGCCCGAGGCGTACAAGGATGTGGCGGACGTCGTGGGGGTGGTGGATGCGGCGGGGATCGGACGGAAGGTCGTGCGTCTGAGGCCGCTCGGGGTGCTCAAGGG
>SLCK01000005.1 GCA_007125845.1 Gemmatimonadota bacterium | reverse complement strand
TCGGTCGGGTATCTGCGGGGAACGGATCGTCGAACGGGCACCACCCTTCCCCAGCTCCCACCCCTGGAGGGAACGGTGGCCGTCACACGCCGGGTCGTGCCCGCCTCCGGATGGATCCAGCTCGAGCTCGCCGGTGCCCTCCGACAGGAGCGGGTGGCTCGGGAGCTGAACGAGCCCGAGACGCCGGGCTACGGCATCGTCTCCCTTCGTGGAGGCTTCCGCGTCGGGGATGCCGCCGTGGTCCTGGGGCTCGAGAACCTGACGGACCGGGCCTACCGGGCGCACCTGGATCCGATGTCCCTCCTTCGTCCGGGCCGAAACCTGCACGTCCGGGTGACTCGCCGGTTCTGACCGGACGCCGAACGCCCACGGCGCCGGAGGCTCGTGAGGAAGGGGCGGCGGTCGTCCGCAACTGGCGGGCGACCGCCGTCGCTCATCCGGCGTCCTCCTTCGTGCCTTGCGGCCGCCCCGCACCCCCAGCCGTGGTGGGCGGCATCCGTCCCGGTTTCCCGGCTCCCACCTTGGCCCGCACCGAGACGCCCAGCTCCGTGAGCCTGCGGGAGATCTCCGGTCCCTCCATGACCTCCCGTTCCCGGAGCTCGCCGGCCAACGTCCTGAGCACGGACTCGTGGTCACCCAGGATGCGGGTCGCCCGCGCCTGCCCTTCGTCCACCAGCCGCCGGATCTCCTGGTCAACGCGTTCCGCCGTGGCTTCCGAGTAGGTGCGACGGAGAAAGAGGCCCCCTTCGCCCGGCTCCAGGTCGGGACGCTCGAGGCTCAAGGGACCGATTCCATCGGTCATCCCGAACTGCGTGACCATTCTCCGGGCCAGCTCGCTGGCGCGCACCAGATCGTCCGCGGCGCCGGTGCTGGTCTCCCCGAACGCGATGATCTCGGCGGCGCGGCCGCCCAGGATGACGGTGAGGCGATCGAGGAGCTCGCGCTCCGTGAGGAGGTAGCGGTCCTCCAGGGGCGTCTGGATCGTCACCCCGAGAGCCGCCGACCCCCGGGGAACGATGCTCACCTTGTGGACCGGATCGGCCAGGGGAAGCAGCATTCCCAGGAGCGCATGACCCATCTCGTGGTGAGCGACGATCTCCTGTTCTTTGCGCGTCAGCGCCCGGCTCGTACGCTCGAGGCCCGCCATCACCCGATCGACGGCCTCGTCGAGCGCCTCCATCGTGACCCGGTCGCCTCCCCGTCGTACCGTGAGGAGTGCGGCTTCGTTCATCACATTTGCGAGCTGGGCTCCGGCGAATCCCGGGGTTCGAGCGGCCACCACGCGGAGGTCCACCTCGGGATCCAGGGCCAGGGGCCGAGCGTGGACGCGCAGAATCGCCTCTCGGCCGGTCAGATCCGGCCGGTCCACGGAGATCTGCCGGTCGAAGCGACCCGGGCGGGTGAGGGCGGGGTCGAGGAGATCGGGACGATTCGTCGCCGCCATGAGAATCACTCGACCCGCGGGATCGAAGCCGTCGATCTCGACGAGGAGCTGGTTGAGCGTTTGCTCGCGCTCCTCGTGGCTCGCCGGAGAACCCGCACCGGCCCGCGCCCTTCCGATGGTGTCGATCTCGTCGATGAACACGATGCACGGCGCCCGCTCCCGGGCCTGCCGGAAGAGGTCTCGGACTCGCGCCGCCCCGACACCCACGAACATCTCCACGAACTCGGCCCCGGAGATGGTGAAGAAGGGCACCCCCGCCTCGCCCGCCGTGGCCCGCGCAAGGAGCGTCTTCCCCGTCCCGGTGGGGCCCACCAGGAGCACCCCCTTGGGAATCCGGGCACCGACCCGGGCGTAGCGTTCGGGCCTGCGGAGAAAGTCCACCACCTCCCGGAGCTCGGCAATCGCTTCGTCCACCCCCGCCACATCCTCAAAGGTGATCCGGGCGCTGCTCTCGTCCCAGATCTTGGCGCCGCTGCGACCGAAGGTGAGCGCCTGAGCTCCCGCCCCACCCGCCATTCTCCGCAGGACCAACAACCACACGCCGAGGATCACGAACGTGGGAAGGAGCCACACCAGGGCCAGAGGCCACAACTCACTGGTCGGCTCCCCGGAGAACTCGACCCCCAACGCGTGGAGCCGGGCCACGATCTCACCGTCGTCGACGCCGGGGACACGGGTTGCCTGGTACCGCACCTCGGTCCCCTCCTCCATGCGGCTCCACACCACCTTCCTGGAGCCGACGGCCACCGAGGTCACGTCGCTGCTGTCGAGCGCCTGGAGAAAGGCCGAGTACGGAACCGTGTGGGGCTGAGTGAGATCGGACGATACACGCCAGAGGAGAAGCGCGGTCAGGGCAAGGAATACCGCAAAGGCGACGTTGGCCAGCGTCCGGGGTCGCCGATCGTCGTCCTGAGAGGCCGGGCGCCCTCCGGGGGGCGCACCCCGAGGAGGGGGAGGTGATCGCCGCTGCACGTCGTCTTCAGGGGCCACGGGCGCCTCGATCCCCGACGTGAAGCGTGGGGCATGGCGGACCGGTGCCGCAGGCGTCGACACGGGAGGTCCTCCGCTCGCTCGGCCTCACTCCCGGGACACACTTCGAGCGCATCGTTTCGTCTCCTGGCCATCGAAGGGTTGGGGCTCACCGCCGGGTCCGCGACCGCGACGTGGATCCGTGCTCCCGGAGCCCGACCAGAGTGGTACCTCGTGTCGACGTCGTCGAAACACCGGACTCCATCCCGCGAATCCTTTCCGGCGCTCTCGCGTAGAGACCTCCGACACCCTACTCTCGTGCCCGGGAGGAGATCCCGCCATGAAGCTCCTGCTCTTCAGCGACGTCCACCGGGACCTCGACGCCGCTCGCGAGCTGGTCGCGCGGAGCGCCGGCGCGGACGTGGCGGTCTGCGCCGGCGACCTGGCCGGGATGCGCGAGGGACTCCAACCTGTCGTCGACATCCTCTCCGAGATGCGGATTCCCGCGGTGCTGGTGGCGGGCAACGGGGAGTCGGCAGATGAGCTGTCGGCGGCGCTCGAGTCCGCAGGCTGGCCGTCCGCCCGGGTCCTTCACGGTTCGGGCGCAGCGATCGACGGCCTTTCCTTCTGGGGAATCGGCGGCGGGATCCCGGTGACGCCGTTCGGAGACTGGAGTTGGGACTTCACCGAGGACGAGGCGAGGCAGCTCCTGGCCGATTGCCCGGACGAAGCGGTCCTGGTCAGCCACTCACCCCCTTTCGGGCACGTCGACGTCTCCCGGGGGGAGCATCTGGGGAGCCGTGCAGTCCTGGAGGCGGTGGAGCGGACGCGGCCGAGGCTGGTGGTCTGCGGTCACATCCACTCGGCCTGGCGGGACGAATCGGCTGTCGGTCCTACCCGGATCGTGAACGCGGGTCCAGAGGGGATGGTGGTGGAGGTCCAATCCGGGCTACGTTGATCACATGAGTAGACTGTCATCAGATCCATCCCCATGGTCGGAGGCACTGCCATGACCCCCGTCACCCGCTCCCTCACCGGCCCCCTCCTCACCTTCGACCTCGAGGCCCAATTGGGAGAGCTCCGAAGTGAGCCCGCCTACCAAAGAAGTGGCCGGACGGGGCGGACTCTGGCGAAGGAAGGGCCCCTCCGCCTGACTCTGGTCGCGCTCGCCGAAGGCGCGGAGGTGGAGACCCACCACACGGAATTCCCGATGACCCTGCTGGTTCTCTCCGGAAGTATCGGGTTCCGGATCGGGAAGCGTTCGTACGAGTTGGGGGATGGCGAGATCCTCTATTTCGGGCCGGGCGACGCGCACGACATCCGGGCGTCGGAGGACACGGCGATCCTTCTCACGATCGCCGTGTCCTCTGAAGATCGAGCCGCTGAGGCGTGATCAACCCTGCCGCAGAGCGCCCCTCCTTGTTGACGTCCGGGATGTCGAACGAACTGCAGCGGACGCGTTGCACGTCGTCCCCGACCGGTTCGCCCTGAGCTACTGGGCTCGGCCTCCGATCTTCCGCCCCCACGATTCCCCCTGAGGACGTAGCAGGGCATGGGAACTGCAGCCAGCCTCGTGGACACGAGCGGTCGCGCGTTCCACCCTGACCCCAAGGAGCATGACCATGTCATCGACAGTGCCCCTCGTGAGAGATGTAATGCAGGAGAATGTGATTACGACGTCCCCGGAAACGCACATCTCAGAGGTGGTCCAGCTACTGGAGCGCGAACGCATCTCGGGGGTTCCAGTGGTGGGCGACAACGGGCAACTACTCGGCGTGGTGTCCATGCGGGATGTGATACGGCTGGCGCGGGAGTTGGATGCCGTCCCCGAAGCCCGGCGCTGGGGACTCACCATCACGGGAGCCGCCCGGGAGTCCAAGTTCCTGGACGCTCCGGTGGAGGGTGAGTTCTTCGCCTACTACGTGACCCCCCAGGGGAAATTCGTGGACGTTCGCGATCAGGTGCGGGAGCTGCCCGGAGGTCTGTTCGACGGATACAAGGTGGAGGACGTAATGACGCCTGCCCCCGTGACCATCGGACCTGACGCGTCACTTAGGGATTTGGCTGCGCTCCTTCGCCGTGGACCGATGCACCGGGCCCTGGTAGTAGAGGGGCGACGCCTCATGGGAATCGTCACCACGATGGACGTGCTCGCAGCCGTCGCGGAGGAGTGAGGAAGGTGAGAGGGTCGGGCCACTCGACCGATGGCGGCCTCCGGCTCGGTCCGGATTAAAGGAAGTTCTGATCGTGAACGGAAGAGTGGAGGGGTGCCCCAGTTGACCGATCAGGGGGAAGACGCCGGAGCTGATGCACGCCTGGACCCGCACGACGCTGCGTCGACCAATCGCTTCGTGCGGGGGTGGAGGATCGCGGGGACCCTCGTCCAGATCGTCGTCGTGGAGAGCCTGGTCATCGGGATCGCAGCCCTTCCCGCCGTGGCTTTCTGGAACTGGATCGGAGGGGTCCTGATCTGGGAGCCCTGGATCCTGAGGACCATGGTGCTTTCGGTCTCCCTGGTGCCGTCCTATCTCCTCTTCGCCTGCGCGCTGATGGCCCTGACCGCCTTCTTCTGCCGGCTCCTTCGCTGGTACACCCCGCTGGGCGAGCACTCCATCCGTGCCCTCTCCCCCGAAGTCTTGCGCTGGGTCAAGTACAGTGTGGCGGGGCACGTAGTGCGGACGCTCTGCGGTGAGCTCTTCCGTGCCACCCCGGTGTGGTCATGGTTCGTTCGGGCCATGGGTGCCAAGGTCGGCCGAGGCGTACACATCAACACGACGGCGATCTACGATTTCAACCTCCTCACCCTGGAGGACCGGGTCGTGGTCGGAGGGCGCGCCCAAGTCTCCTGTCACTTCGTGGAGGGTGGACTCCTGAAGATCTCCCCGGTGGTCTTCCGGGAAGGGGCCACCATTGGCACGGGTAGCATCGTATCCCCTGGCGTGGACGTGGGAGAATGTGGGCAGCTCGGAGCGCTTTCCTTCGCCACGAAGCACACCCGAGTCCCGGCGCACACTGCGTTTGGAGGAGTACCGGCGCGGTTCCTCAAGCGGTTCGAGCCGGGCACGCGCCTCGCTGAGGAAGTTCTCTACCGGGTCCCGCCGGATCCGGACGAGCGGGACCGGGAGCCCGACCGAACTTGAGCCGGCCAAGTTGGGGAGAATGCCGATCGGAGGTGTCTCTCGGCCGCCCAGGTGGGAACGTGGACGGTGGGGAACCAGGCCCCGGCTCCGACGTATGCACACGTCGAAGCCGTACTTGTCTCCCATATGCGCTCTGACGCCCCCTCTTTCTTGGGGTTCATCCGACCTTGGACTTGAGTTCGTCAGGATCATGACCCCGGAAGCCTGGCTTCGAGGACCCGTCGAGGGCGTGACCCCCGAGTTGCAGCCGGTTGCCCACGCCCTGGTTCAGGCCCGTGAGGATCTGGAGCGCATCGAACCGCTGCTTGCCGACGAGAAGCTCTGGGAGAGCCCGGGCCAAGCGGCATCGGCGGGCTTTCACCTGCGGCACCTCGCCGGCAGCACGGACCGACTCCTGACCTATGCCCGTGGCGAACAGCTCTCCCAGGAGCAGAAGCGGTATCTGGCCACGGAAAAGGAGCCCCAACCCGACCTTTCGGTCGAGTTCCTCCTTGCGGAGGTCCGGGACGTCCTGGATCGGGCGCTCGCACATCTCGGCTCGGTGCAGGGCACCACGCTGGACGACGAGCGCCTGGTGGGACGCGGGAAGCTGCCGTCGAACGTGCGCGGCCTCCTCTATCATGCGGGCGAACACGCGACCCGTCACATGGGACAGCTCATCACCACCCTGAAGGTGAATCGCGACCGGCCCCCTCCTCACAGAAGCAGCTGAAGGAGCTCCGGAGTGAACCCGGCTACCGCAGGAGGTGCCGGGCGAGCGGCAAGGAGGCCCGATGAAGCCTGGCGCAGGACACCCTTCCAGGCTGAACGCCAAGACCACGGCGCAGCGCATGGACCGCCTGGACCGGCACTGGGCGCTGGTGAGCGGGCATAAGATAGAACACGTATTCTAGTTTCAAAATTTCGCCGAGCCGGCAACGTTCGTCGTGAGTGTGGCCGAGCTTGCCAGAGGCTTCGTCGGGGTCCGTCTTCGTCGAGGGCGGTCGATCGGCATCCTGCCAGCCACCGAATCCACTGATCCCAGGTCTCCACCGCATTATCCGAATCGGTGGGTGGAGGTCCCCATCTGCACGCACCTCCCGGCACGGGGCAGAATGGGGAAGGATCTCGATCCGCGGAACCACCTAGTCGCCCTCTCCGGCGACCTGGTCGTTGCGCTGCCCGGGGCGGCGGGCACCCTTTCGGAAGTGGAGCTAGCCCTCCGGTATCGGCGGCCCGTCATTGCGCACCTGGAGGCGCGTCGTGAGCTCCCGGGCCTCCCGGAGACGATGTCGTGGACTCAGTCCATGGACGACGTCCTTCGTTTTCTGCGAAACGGGCTGGGAACGGGGGACCCATGAAGTCAGGACAGCGTCGAAGCAGTGCACCGACCCCTCACATTCGCAGGGCCATCGCGACGCTCTTGTAGTGACCTCGCAACGAACCTCGCGCACCCGAATCGGGGGCGCTTTCCGAGAACGGCCCGGCGCCCCAGGGGCAATCGATCGACTCGGCAATCACGGTACGGGGCTTGCACGGCCCTAGGCTCCAGCCGTGTGTCCGGCACCGGTGCCGGAGACCGCTCATTGGAGCCAAGAGCTGCGCACCCAATGCCAGTTCGGATCCGGCAATCTTCCCGCCGGCCTCCGCCGACCTGTGAACCCCTTCTCTAGGGTTGATCCCATGACTCCTTCCCCAACTCACCTGGACAGCGTCTCCGCCGGAACCGCGGCGGCGGACCTCTACTCACAGGTGGACCGGGAGATGGATACTCGGATGGGAACCGACCTGGGCTTCGGGGCGCTCCTGGGCGCCCGTCCCTACGAGATGGACGAGGACGACGTGGAAGGATTCCGAACCCGGTACCACCGGATCAAGACGTTTCAGGAGGAAGCCCTCGCCCTGTTCCGGGCAAGCCTTCGGGGGGACTGCGACCCGGAGATCGCAAGAATGGTCGTCGCCGACCTCCCGGAGGCTTTTGGGACGGAGTACCACAAGCGACTCTCCGATCGGCACATGCGGACCCCGAGATTCTTCCGCACCGACGAAGTCGCCCCGGGGCGGCTCACCGAGATCCAATGCTCCGGATCGGGGTGGGGGATCGTGGAGATCCTGCGTCACCTATACGCGGCGAACCCGGAGCTATACGGAACACCCGCGCACTTCCCCACATCCCTCGCGGCCTCCTTTTCATCGGCGCTCCGGCGCTTCCTGAACGGGGAACCCGTCGTCCACCATCTCGTGGACAACGCCTCCCGTCCCCACGGAGTCCGGTACTTCATCCAGCGCACGCGGGAGGAGGGCGTCCGGTACTTCAGCTATGACCGGGACGTCCATCCCAACGACTGCAACTTCGTCCGCAGCCACGACTTCGTGAGCTTGCTGCACCACAACTTCATTGCCGACCGGATGAAGAGGTGCGACACAGGCGAGGTCTTGTTCGACCTTCCGCCCATAGCCCTCTTCGACTGCAAGCTCATCACCGCCTGGCCCTTCTGGAGCCGGACGCGGAAACACTTCAGCGACAAGACGCGCGAGCTTTTCCCTCACACGACCGTGATCACTCCGGAGGGTGTTGAAATGCCCGGGGGCACGCGAGCCTCGCTGCACACGTTCTTCTCGATCCCCCAACGGAAGCGGACCTACTACATCAAATACGGCGGGACGGACATCGGAATCAACTGGGGCAGCCGCGCGGTCTTTCTCGCGAGCACGATGTCCGGAGGTCAGTCGGAGAGGATGCTGGAGCGGCTGGCCGTGGACTGGCCCCGGGGCCGCACCTGGATCCTCCAGAAGGCCGTGCGATCAAAGGAGACGATCGCCGCGGTCACGCGAGAGGGTACGATTGTGGAGGAGGACGCATACGCGAAGTGGAGCGGCCACTACGGCCCGGACGGGGTCATGGCGATCGCCCTGTACCACAAGCACTACCACAAGGTGCACGGGAGTGAAGGCACCGTGGTGAGCCTCGTCTACTGACCGCACTGGGTCCTCAGGGAGCTGACGGGGAAGGCCCGGGGCCGAACACCGTCCACACCCTGCTGGGCACCTTCGACCCTGCTGGGCACTTTCGACCCTGCTGGGCACCCTGGACCCTGCTGGGCACTCTGGCGGGACGGGAAAAGTCTCGATCCGCTCTGGGCACCAGGGCCCTGAGCGGATCGCTTGCTAGGTAAGCCGGGACGGCGGTACTCTCCCTCGTAGAGAAGATCGATTCCCCCAGCGTTCCCTCTCGCCCGAGGAGGTCCAGATGTCCGACTCCAACGACCGTTCCGGCGGCCCGACCGATCAGCACCTGAGTCGCCGCCAACTCCTCTCGGGAGCAGGGGCCGCCCTGGGCGCCGCCTTTCTCATGCCGGACCAGGTCTCGGCCCGGCTTTCTGCGCTGGGCTCGGAGGAGGAGAACCGCGCCCGCCAGCGCCTGAACGACGCGATCGTCTTCACGAACACGACCGTGGTCACCGGTGACGCGCACCGCCCTCCACTCGTCGACGTGGCCCTGGCCGTGAGTGGCGACCGGATCGCGGCCATCGGGCCCACCGATTCTGTGCTCGCCCAGTACCCCGGAGCCGAGGTCATCGACGGCAGGAACAAGGCACTCCTGCCCGGCGTGATGAACTGCCACGCCCACCTCTCGGCGACCATCGCCCGGGGCTTCAACGAGGACTTCGGGTTCCCGAACCGGGCCGGACTCGACGTCTCTCCCGGGAGCCTCCTCTCCACCGAGGAGCGCACGCTGATGTCCGTGATCGCCGCGGTCGAGAGCATCCGGTGCGGCGCGACAACTGTGGTGCAGTATACCGGGGGAATCGCCCCTGAAGCCGAGGCGCTGGCCAACACGGGCCTGCGCTGGGTCTTCGCGGAAGCCGCGAACGACCGGATCGACGGCACCGTGATGTCGCCGGAGCGCCTGGCGGCCAGCGAGACTCCACGTTTTTCCGAAAGCATGCGGGAAGCGGGAATGCAGCGGATCCAGGACCTCTTCAGCGCGTGGCACGGACACGACGACGGACGGGTGCAGGTCTTCCCATCGGTGGTGCACACGGAAAACGCCTCCCCGGAGCTCCTTCAGGCGGTCCGGGCCTTCGCGGAGGAGCACGACCTGGGATACACGATCCACCTGAACCAGACCCATGCCGAGGTCGACTACATGCTTCGGTACCACGGTGTGAGGCCCACCGAGTACCTCTACCAGCACGACTTCCTCGGGCCGAGGCTCTTCGCGGCGCACGCCCGCTACGCGGACGAGCGGGAGATCGAGCTCCTCGCCAGCACCAACACAATCGTCGCTCACCAGGCGGCCATGGCCGCGAACCGGGGAGTCAGCCCACCGATCCCGGCGCTCCGGGAAGCGGGCTGCACCATCTGCCTGGGCACCGACAACAACAACAACGACATGTTCGCCGTCATGAAGGTTGCGATGCTCACCGAGCGCATCCGGCGCGGAGGCGACGACGAGCACCCTGGACTCCTCCCGCAGCCGGAAGACATCCTTCAGGACGCTGCGCTGGGCGGAGCTCACGCCATCCAGCAGCCCGACGACCTGGGGCTGCTCGAAGTAGGGCGAAAGGCCGACATCATCGTGCTCGACACCCTGAAGCCGCACCTTGTACCGCACGGACGCGTTCTCTCCGTCTGGCTGCACAACGGCCAACCGTCGGACGTGGAGTCCGTGATGGTGGACGGGGAGTTCATCATGCGTGACCACCGGGTTCTGACGGTGGACGAGGAGGCGATCGTCGCCGAAGCGAACAGCGTCGGAAGGAGGGTCTGGGACGAGGTCCAGGGCGCCAACCCCGTCACTCCTCCGGGACGAACCATGAGCTGGGGCTGACGCCGGATCGCGGACCAGTCGCCCGCCAGACCAGGCGAAGCTCGGCGATCCAGGTACGGGTCGCCCGGCAGGTGCCCCGGCTCCGCGAATCTACCCCTTCTCCAGGAAGCGTCGGAGGTCCCGAACGAGGCTCTCGACCAGGGGTTCCAGCGCCTCGATGGAGGGGACCGCGTCGCTCAAGCGCTCGTGCCGGGCCAGGCTTTCCAGCTGCTGGGACGCCTCCACCACGGCCGAGGCGGCGAACACGCCGGCCGACCCCTTCAAGGTGTGGGCGGCCCGCCGGAGCTGCGGAGCCTCCCCGTCTCGAGCGGAATCCCGCATCGTCTCCATGAGGCGAGGCTCCTGTTCCAGGAAGGTCTGGGCCAGCTCCCGGAGGATTTCCTCGTCTCCTCCGACTTGACGGAGAGCGGCCTCGGGATCGAAGGCCTTGAAGTCGGGGTCGGGGGCGCCTGTGCTTTCCTTCATCGTTCCGGACTCCTGTCCCTGGGGTGCGCTGGCCGCCGTCTCCTCGATGACCCGGTAGAGCTCTTCGGACCGGACGGGCTTTGAGAGGAAGGCGTCCATTCCCGCCTCCAGGCAGCGCTCCCGATCCTCGGCAAGGGCCCCAGCGGTCATGGCCACAATGGGAACGTGGGCCCCGGTCTCCTCCTCCCGCATCCGGATTGCCGAGGTGGTCTCCAGTCCGTCCATCTCGGGCATCTGTACGTCCATGAGGACCAGATCGAAGGTGTCCTCGTCCAGCGCCGCCAACGCTTCCCGGCCGTTCTCCACCACGGTCGCCTTGTGGCCCCGCCGCTCCAGGAGGCGAAGAGCCACCTTCTGGTTCACCGGGCTGTCCTCCGCCACCAGGATCCGGAGGGAAGCCGCCGGGGCCGCGGCCTCTCCCGGCTCGTCTCCCTCCGCCTCCTTCGTGGCGGCCGGGGCCGCCGGAGGGGCTGCCTCCGCCATCACTTGCATGACGGCATCCAGGAGCTGGGACTGCTTCACGGGCTTCATGAGGGTCCGGGAGATGCCGCACGCGGCTTCCCGCTCCTCGTCTACGATCCGACCGGCCGAGGAGAGGAGGAGCACGGGAAGGTCGGGGATGTCCGGCGCCGCCCGAACCCCTTCGGCCAGCCTCAGCCCGTCCACCTCGGGCATCATCAGGTCGGTGATGAGGAGGGCGTAGGGGGAACCGGCCCCGGCGGCCCGGCGGAGCTCCACTTCCGCTTCCTTTGCCGAGCTCTGCAACGTGGGATCCATGGCCCACGCGGAAAGTGTCTCACCGAGGATGCGCCGGTTCGTATCGTTGTCGTCCACCACCAGGACGCGAAGGCCGTCCAGCGACTCCGGTTCCAGCTCCCTCTCCTCGGCGGGCCGTCCCCGACCCAGCCGGGCGGTGAAGTGGAACGTGCTCCCCCTTCCGGGCTCGCTCTCCACCCAGATCCGCCCATCCATGAGCGCCACCAACTGTTGCGATATGGCCAGCCCGAGTCCGGTTCCCCCGAACCGCCGGGTCGTGCTGGCATCGGCCTGCCGGAACGCGTCGAAGATCTCCTCCTGGCGCTCCCGGGGGATCCCCGGGCCCGTGTCCCGGACCTGTAGGAGAAAAAGGACTTCCCGATCCGTCACCTCCTCCGACTCCACATGCACCACCACCTCCCCTTCGTCGGTGAACTTGATGGCGTTCCCCACCAGGTTCACCACGACTTGACGGAAGCGCCCCGGATCCCCCACCAGGACGTCGGGGACCTCCGGGTCTACGTCATATGCCAGCTCCAACCCCTTCTCCCCCGCCGCCAGGGCAAGGGCCTGGAGCGTGTCCCCCAGGGCCTCCCGGAGGTGGAACTCCGTGGACTCCAGCTCAATTTGCCCCGCCTCGATCTTGGAGAAGTCCAGGATCTCGTTCAGGAGGTCCAGGAGGTGTTCCGCCGACTGCTCCACCAACGTCAGACTCTCCCGCTGCTGCTGGGTGAGGTCGGTGTGGAGGAGGAGCTCCGTCATGCCGATGATCCCATTCATGGGAGTTCGAAGCTCGTGGCTCATATTGGCCAGGAACTCGCTCTTGGCCCGGTTCGCCGCCTCCGCTGCGTCGGTGGCCCGCTCCAGCTCGGTCCGGGAGCGTCCCAACGCCGCCTCCATGCGGCCCACGGCCTGGGCGTTCCACCAGATCAGCGCCAGGAAGGCCGTGACGTTGGCCAGGGCGAAGAGGGTGACCCCCGTCTCGAACCCGAAGATCCCCGCCCGCTCCCCCTCGATCCTCAGGAAGCCCAGCAGGAGGGGGAGGACCACGGCGGCGGGGACGAGCCGTCGAGCCGTCATGCCTCCCGCCGTGTCAGCGACCAGGGTGGCCACCGGCTCCCGTTCCGGACGGAGGGCCAGGAGGCCCAGCGTGAGGAGGGCGAATCCCAGCGCCGTGTTCATGGCCATGGGGATGTAGCCCTCCACCCCGTAGAAGGTCCCCACGCTGAAGAGGAAGCCCGTCAGGGCAAGGAGGGTTATTGCGCCCGTTGCCAGAATCATGCCCTGGGCCGGGAGATGGCCATTTCCCACGCGCCGGTCGAGGAGGGTCAGGGCCCCACCCGCCAGGATGAAGCACAGCGCGGTATTCGGCGCCATCCGGTTTTCCCCCAGCTCGCTCGGGAAGAGGACGGCGTCCACGGCAGGAAGCCAGGGGAGGACGTTGTCCATGAGCGTGAGGAGCGCCAGCGCGGCGATCCCCAGTCCATGGACCCCTCCCGCCCTTCCGCGCATCGGGTTCGGATCGGCCCCGCCGCGGTCCAGGAGCCCCACCGCCAGGCCCGAGAGGACGAAAAGGACGGCCGTGAGGGGATTCATGGACACCCCCCCGGGATGAAGGAGGCTCTTCAGAACCTCCACTTCGAAGTACCAACCGGCGAGGACGGCGCCGCCGAGAGCTGGAAGGACCACAGTCACGACGCGGACGATCCGACTCATGAGACGGAGCTGGCGGGGGTCGGACCGGGGCGGGGCGCCACGGCCGTCGTCGCCGGGGTCGGCCGACCTCGGGGAGGTGCTCACGGGAAGAGCCCCCGGCTCAGCTTGGCTTCGCTCACCCGCGTGGCCCCCTCCATGAGGGCCGCGGTGCGCATGTCCAGCTGCTCCCGCTCCGAGCGGGCGTGGACCCGGTGGAAGGCTGCGGCGGTCGCCTCGCGAAGACGCTCGTTGATCTGCTCCAGGGTCCACATGTAGTTCTGCGTGCCCTGGACCCACTCGAAGTAGGAGACGGTGACCCCACCCGCATTGGCGAGGATGTCTGGGAGGACGAAGACGCCTTCCTCGCCGAGGACGTCATCCGCCTCCAGCGTGGTGGGTCCGTTCGCCCCCTCGGCCAGGATCCGGCAGCGCACGCGGGGGGCGTTCTCTGCGGTGATCTGGTTCTGGAGGGCGCAGGGGGCCAGGATGTCGCAGGGAAGCTCCAGGAGCTCCCGGTTCGTGACGGCATCGGCGTCGGGGAACCCCTCGAGCACCCGATTTTCCTGGACGTGGGCTTCAACCGCCTCCAGGTCCAGCCCCCGGTCGTTGTAGATCCCCCCGCTCACGTCGCTCACCGCCACGACCTTCACCCCGTCGTCGGCCAGAAAGCGGGCCGCGTGGCTCCCCACGTTCCCGAACCCCTGCACCACGGCGGTGGCCCCCTCCAGGTCGAGACCCACCGTCCGGGCCGCCTCCTCCACCAGGTAGACCAGCCCCCGCCCCGTGGCCTCCTTTCGTCCCAGGGAGCCCCCCAGCACGACCGGTTTGCCCGTGACCACCGTAGGGACGGCGTGGCCCTGCTGCTGGCTGTACGTGTCCATGAGCCAGGCCATGACCTGCTCGTTCGTGCCCATGTCGGGAGCGGGGATATCCCGGTCGGGCCCGATGATTGGAAGAATCTCGGAGGTGTAACGGCGGGTGAGGCGCTGGAGCTCGGAGCGGCTAAGGGCGGTGGGATCCACCCGGACCCCGCCCTTGGCACCGCCAAAGGGGAGGTGCATAAGGCCGCACTTCCAGCTCATCCACATGGCGAGGGCGGAAACCTCCCCCAGGTTCACCCCGGGATGGTAGCGGATCCCTCCCTTCGTGGGCCCCATGCTGAGCACGTGCTGGACCCGATATCCGAAGACGGTCTCCACCTCGTCCCGATCGTCCCGGCGGAATGGAAAGGAGACCAGCAGGGTTCGCTCGGGGAAGAGGAGCCGCTGGCGAATGTTGTCGTCCATCCCCATGAGCTGGGCCGCCTTCAGGAACTGTTGCTGGGCCAGACGGAGCATGGGGGAGTGCCACTCGGCGCTCCGGGCCCGGGCCCTGTCGATGGCGTAGCGGAGGGAGCGGACGAGGGCCGGTCCGTCGATCCGGTCCTTCACCAGGTAGTCCTGTGCCCCGCCCTCCACGGCCTGGGCGGCCAGGGCCATGTCATCGAGCCCAGAGAGGATCACGATGGGTGTCTCCCCGGCGTGGGCGTGGAAGCGGGAGAAAGTCTCCAGCTCCTCGCTGTCGGGGAGCATGAGGTCGAGGAGCACCGCGTCCACTCCACCCTCCTCGATCCGCTGAATTCCCTCAGCGAGGGTGTCCGCGACCTCGACCTGGAATTGCGGAGCGGTGGAACGGTCCAGGAGACCCTGGAAGAGGCGTGCCTGGACCGGGTTGTCCTCCACCAGAAGGACGGTGAGACGGTCGTCGGTCATCCGGCACCCCCCGGGCGTGGGGTGATCCGAGCGAACTCCCGGTGCCCGCCCGGAGGGGAGGCGGCACCCATGGAAGGGGCGCTCCTCAGGTGAAAGAAATATGCATGGGGCTGGTGCCCCCCGCCATGTCACTGACCATCGTGGCGGAAAAGGGGCATGAGATGCTCGCTGAAGCCACCCGAGCGCGAGCGCCTCGAAGAGCCTGACCGGCGGGCATCAGCTTGACGCGTGCGCATCAGGGCCAATATACGTGATGATGGGCGTCCTCCTCACACGCTGACTGGCTTCGGGGTGCACCCGCCCCATTTCTGCCTCCCCTCACCTGGCGCCATTGGTGGGCCGGCGAGCCAGGACTCCACCGATCGCATTCACACGGGGTGGACGTGAGGGCGCACCGACGTCTCGTACCGAATGCCCTCTGCGAAAAATGGCCAGTCCGCCCGGGCCAGCTGTGTGTCCGGAGGACGACTGCTTCTGCTCGGGCCCTCGCAATGGGAGAAGGATGAATCGACCACTGGCCCCCAGGCGACGAGACGTCGTTGCCGTGATGCCGGCGGCGGGCTTCGGAAGGCGACTTGGGGCTCTCCCCTGGAGCAAGGAGGTCTTCCCGATTCCAACGCTCCATGGAGATGGGGGAGGGAGCCCGATCGGCCTTGCGTGCGATTCTCTCCTCCGCGCGTTCCGGGCTGCGGATGCGGAGCGGGTGTTCGTGGTGATAAGAGACGGAAAGTGGGACATACCTGGCGTCTTGCTGGACGGACGAGGCTGGGAACTGGACCTGGCCTACCTCGTCGTCCCGGACTCGGAGGGGCTGGCGGACACTGTGAGCCGGACCTGGCCCTTCATCCGCGGCGCTACGGTCCTTTTCGGGCTTCCCGACATCCTTCTGGACGTGTCGAACCCATTCGAGTCGATGCTGGAGGCACTTGAAGAGAAGTCGGCGGACGTGGCCCTCGGACTGTTTCCCGCGCATCGCCCCCGGGCCGCGGACATGGTCGACCTCGACGAGTCGGGAAGAGTTCGGGCGGTGCTCCCGAAGCCGCGGCACACCGAGCTCGAGTTTGCCTGGATTCTGGCCGCCTGGAAACCTTCGTTCTCCGAGTTCCTGCATGAGCGAAGCCGCGTCGAGTCCTTCGACCGGCGCTCACGGTCCAGAGAAGGGGCGAGCGAGGTGTACCTTGGAGATGTCGTACATGCGGCGATAGGGCAGGGTCTCACCGTGGTCGGCGTCCCCTTCCGAAGCGGCCGATATCTCGACATCGGGACGCCCGAAGACCTCGCAGATGCGCTACGGACGGGCTTTCCCGGAAGAGCCGGTGGATCAAGAAATGATCCGCGTCCGCGGTGAGGCGCCCAAGCGCCGGGAGGGACCGATGAAGGCGGATTTGCGGTAGAAGTCTTCAGGAGGCCGCTCGAGGCACCCGACAGCCCGGACCCCGAAATCCGTTTCACTTCGGACCCCACGGCTATTCACTGCTTCCTGATCAAGGGAGGAAGACGTGCCCAAATCCGAATCGACGACAAAGATCGAGACCGCCAGACCCGCACTGGCCGAGGCCGTGCGGGACGACCTGAGCTCGGTGTCCGACATGATCTCGGAGGCCGTGAGGAAGCTCGAGCGAATCGGCGAGAACGCCGGTGGCATCGATGGGCTGAAGAGTCGCTGCAAAGGCTCGATCGATTCGCTCTCCCGCGTCAGAGACGGCCTCGAGGAAGCAGGCGAACACTACTACTCCGCCCTGACGGCCACCAACAAGCTGGCCCCCGCCGAGGCGAACGTGGAGAGCGTGGATGCCGAGTTGGCGGAGCAGGTGCGCCAGGCAAAGGAGCGGGAGAAGAAGAATGGGAAGGAGGAGAAGGCAGAGGAGGACGAGGAGGTATTGTCGGCGGGCGGGAAGAAGGGATAGCCGAATCCGGTCGAAGGGCGAGCCCGGCTGGATGAAGTAACCCTTGACGGCCAACCCCGAGTTCTTTCACTGTGAGTATGACGGTCAGTCTACATACTCATCCATCGCGGCCGGGCTCCCGGCGATCCTGGCCGACCGGCACCGCGATGGTCCTGAAGCGAGGCGGACCGCACGCTCGAAGTGATTCGTGAATCCCAGCGCGGAGGTCACCATGCGCTCGTCCCTTCGACCCAGCCACCCACCCGTGCTCCCGAGCCTGGTCCTTGCCCTTGTCGCTGCCGCCTGCGCCCCAGCGCCGTCCGGCGAGGTGACGGCAGGCGACCAACACGAGCTCGGCAACGTCGACTTCCCCACATCCTGCTCCGAGGCGGTGCAAGCGGATCTCGAGCGGGGGGTCGCGCTGCTCCACCACATGACCTACGTGGAGGCCCAGGGCACCTTCCAGGAAGTCGCGGAGCAGGAGCCGGACTGTGCCATGGCCCACTGGGGGCTGGCCATGGCGAACTTCCAGCCGTTCTGGCGCGAACACGACGTCGAGAGGGGTCGGCCCTCGGCTCTGCGAGCCGTCGAGCTCGAGGCCCCTAATGAGCGGGAGCGGCTATACGCCGACGCCGTCCACGCCTACTACGAGGCACCCGACGCTTCCCTGGGCGAGCGCGTACAGAGCTGGGAGAGGGCCATGGAAGGGCTCCACCGCGCTTTCCCAGACGACCGCGAGGCTGCGGCGTTCTACGCCCTGGCTCACCTCTCCACCTCTCCGGGCGACCCGGAGGTCCAGGAGCGTACCATCGAACTTCTGGCGCCGATCCTGAATGAAGCTCCCGAACATCCCGGCGCGATCCACTATGCGATTCACGCGCACGACGTGGACGCCAGGGCCGAGGATGGTGCGACGCATGCTCGTGCGTACGAGGACATCGCACCCTCGGTACCCCACGCGCTCCACATGCCGAGTCACATCTACGTCCGACTCGGGGACTGGGAGGAAGTCATCGAGTGGAACCGCCGCTCCGCCGATGCGGCACTCGATCTTCCCTCCGACGAGGGCCTGTCCCTGCACTACGCCCATGCCCTCGACTACCTCATGTACGGATACCTCCAGCGCGCACAGGACACTGAAGCCCGGACCGTGCTCGAGGAGCTGCGTGAGGAGGAGAGGTACCAGCCCGCCTTCGGAGCCGCGTACGCGCTGGCCGCCGTTCCGGCCCGCTGGCACGTGGAGCGCCGTGACTGGGAGGGTGCCGCCGAGCTGGAGCCCCGAATCCCCGGGGCGTTTCCATGGGACGACTTTCCCGAGTCCGAGGCCATGAGCCACTTTGCGCGCGGCCTCGGGGCCGCACGCACGGGTGACCTCGGCGAAGCCCGAGCGAGCCTGGACAGGCTCGAAGAGCTCGAAGAGGCGTCCCGTGAGGCCTGGGGCGACGAGTACTGGGCCCGGCAGATCCAGGTGAAGCGCGGTGCCATCACGGCATGGACGGCCCTCGCCGAGGGCAGGACCCAGGAAGCCGTCGCGACGATGGCCGACGCGGCGGAGCTCCACGGAGCGATGGAGAAGCACGGTGTGACGCCCGGCGATCTGCAGCCGGCCCACGAGTTGCTCGGCGATCTTCTGATGAAGACAGGGCAGCCGGCCGAGGCGCTCGAAGCCTACGAAGCCTCCCTCGAGAGGTGGCCGGCACGATATCATTCGATTCTCGGCGCCGCCCGGGCCGCGGACGCATTGGGTCAGGAGGAAGACGCCCTCAGCTTCTACTCCGAGCTCGCGGAGCTTGCCGTGGATGCCGAGCCGCACCGCGAGGGGGTAGCGGAGGCGGCGGACCGGGTGAGGTCGCGGTGACCACCGATGTGGCTGGTCCGAGCGCTGCACCCGTGGCCGGGCGAGCCCCGTGACACAGAGGCCGTGGAGTCCTCGCAGAGGGTGACTGCTGCGCTTGCCGACCCCGAAGCCCCCGTCTACCTTGCCGACCGCATCGTGAAGGCGTCGGTGATCTTCATCGAATCGAAGCGTCCGCATGCGTGCTGGCTCTGGGCCTGCTCCGCGGAGGCCGCAGCGACTTCGACCACGCAGCCGGGATTGAGACAAGGGACTCGCCATGGCCGAGGCCGGGAATGACGGAGCGCCGGAGGGCCACGGCGCGGAGGTACCACCTCGCGTCTGCGTGGTCGGCGTAGGGGCGTTGGGCGGAGTTGTCGCGGGGGGGCTTCTCGCGGCCGGGATCGACGTCACCCTCGTGGACCGGAGCGAGCGCGCCGACCACCTGAGAGAACGAGGACTCTCGGTGCTCGACCCCGAGGGGGAACGACGCACCTTTTCCGACATCCGGGTGACGGAAGACCTTGCCGAAGCGGGGCCCCATGACATGCTCTTCCTGGCGGTGAAGGCCTACGACCTGGGAGCGGTCGCGCCGGAGCTTCCCAGCGCCTTCGCTCAGGACGCGGTTCTCGTAACCCTGCAGAACGGGATCCCGTGGTGGTACTTCCAGAACCACGGGGGTCCCCTGGAGGGCCGACGCCTTCGGACCCTGGACCCCGAAGGCCTGATCGAGCGGCATATCGATCGCCACCGCATCATCGGGTGCATCCCCTATCCAGCGGCCGAGCTCCTCGCCGACGGCACCGTCCGGCATGTGGAAGGACGGAAGCTCCCCGTCGGCGAGCTCGACGGCTCCATCTCCCCGCGGGTCCGGCGAGTGGCTGCGCTCCTGGAGACTGCAGGCTTTCGGAGCCGGATCCTGGACGATCTCCGCTCGGAGACGTGGCTCAAGGCCTGGGGAAACCTCTCCTTCAATCCGATCAGCGCTCTCACGGGCGCCACCATGGAGGCGCTGTGCCGGTTCGCGCCGACGCGCCGGTTGGCGGCCGATATGATGCGAGAGGCCCAGGAGGTGGCCGAATCGCTCGGGGCCCATTTCCGGGTCGGGATCGAGCGCAGGCTCGAGGGCGGGGAGGCGGTTGGTCCCCACAAGACCTCCATGCTGCAGGATCTCGAAGCCGGGCGCCGGCTGGAAACCGAGGCCCTGATCGGATCGGTCGTCGAGCTCGCGGAGATCACCGGGAAGCCGACCCCCGCCATCCGGGCCGTGGATGCTTTGGTACGCCTCGGCGAGCACACCCGCTCACGGGAAAAGCGTCGGCCCGCCCTCGCCGGAACCCGCCAAGCGGAGGAACTGAGCGAAACGAACGGAAACTCCAGCTCTTCTGGCCGCAACCCATGATGGAACCAACTTCCGACGACGTCCGGGTCCGCCCCATGCGGGACTCCGACACGCCCGCGGCCATGGAGATCCTCGACAAGTGGAACATGGCACCCACCCCGGACGAGCCCGACGCGGAACGGAGCGGGATCTTGGTGGAGAACTCCTTCGTGGCCGAGGTTCGGGGGCAGGTCCGGGGCGTTGCGAGCTTCATCATGTTGGGGCCCGACGAGGCCGAGACGGCGAGCCTCGCCGTGCACCCCGAGAGCCGCGGACTTGGCCTGGGGTACCGGCTCCAGGTGTCCCGGCTCGAGGCCATGTGGGAGCGGGGCGTCCGGCGGGTTCGGACCGAGACGGATCGGCCGGACACGGTGAAATGGTACGTCGCGAAGTTCGGCTACCGGCAAGTCGGAACGAATCCGAAGAAGCACGCCTTCAGCCTGCCGGACGTCCAGGAGTGGGTCGTCCTGGAGCTCGATCTCGCACGCTGGATCCGGGAGCAAGACTCCCCCTGAGGGAGGACGCGGCCCCGCGCAGGCTCGAAAGCGGCCTCCACGAGCTCCCAGCCGAGTGCGGGCTGGCGACGGAACGCTCCTGTGAGTTCAACGTAGGAGGGTAGTGTTCACGCGCGGGATGGTTTCGACGACCCCGTCGCGCCCCACGTTCGCACGAGCTGTGAGGATCCCATGATCTCTCGACGGGAATGGCTCAAGATCACCGCCGGCGCGGGTGCGGCACTCGCCCTCGGTCACTACGGCACCGGCCTCCGCGAGCTGATGGCCGCTCAGATGAGCGCACAAGGGATGATGCTGAAGGCGATTCCCTCGAGCGGGGTGGAAATCCCGGTGATCGGGCTCGGTGGCCGCTGGATCTCGGCCAACGCGAGCGCCGAGGAGCTGGCGGACCATCGCGCTGTCCTGCATGCCCTGGCCAACGGGGCCGAGGGCGCCGGCCGCGTGTTCGACACCGCAGCGGGATACGGGGGGGGAGGATCCGAGGAGTACGCAGGCGAGTGGGCCAACGAGGATGGGATCGCCGACGACCTCTTCTGGGCTACCAAGGTGAACGTGGCGCAGGGCGGATCGGCCGATCCGGCAGCCGTCCATGAGCAGATCGAGCGGTCCTTCACACGCCTCCGGGTACCGGTCCTGGACCTGAACCAGGTCCACAACATGGGGGACCCGCCGACCCAGCTCGGCATCTTGCAGGAGTACAAGCAGGAGGGCCGCATCAGCCACATCGGTATGACGACCACGAATGAAGGTCAGTACGGAGCCCTCGCACAGGTCATGCGCGACTACCCGATCGATTTCATCGGGATCGACTACGCGATCGACAACCGAGTGGCCGAGGAGATGATCTTCCCACTCGCGCAGGACGAGGGCATCGCGGTGATGGTCTACCTCCCCTTCGGTCGCAGTCGGATGTGGGCACGCATCGGGGACCGCCCCCTTCCGGAATGGGCTGCGGAGTTCGACGCCTCGACGTGGGCGCAGTTCATGCTCAAGTTCGTCGTCGCGCACCCGGCCGTGACCGTTGCGGTTCCCGGAACCGGAAATCCGGAGCACATGTTGGACAACCTGGGCGGTGGGCACGGGCGGCTTCCCAACGACGATCACCTGCGCCGCATGATCGAGCTCGTGGAGTCCCTGCCCCAGGCGTGATCGAAGGGCCGACGGCACTCCCCGCCCCGTCATACGACCACGCTCTGCAAGGGCCTTTTCATGGGCCATCCCTGGAAAGGACGGGAGCATGAGGGCCGCGGCGATGCCCTCTCCGCACCGCTGAACGCTCCCGCCCCTCTCCCCTCCGCTCCGGTTCCTGGACGGATCCCCCGGACGATCGCCGTCGAATCGGACGGGTTCCCGACCGAGAGTTGGGCCGACCTTCAGCGGCTCATCGCCGCTCGCACGATCCGGAGGTGGTTGAACGGCCGACAGTGGCTCAGCGCTCTTTCGAGCTGACCTGAAGGCTGGCGAGGAGACCTTATGCCCGAGCCATCCGGCTCGAGACCCTGCTCCTTAACCCCGCCCCTGTGGCCATGGCGCCGACTCATTGGTTCGAGGAGCTTCTGGGCGTCCGGGAGTGAGAGACCCCCTCTGCGATCGGGGGACGTCGTCATGCAGACCCCCCATCGATGTTCGCGGTGCCACAGCCTCCGGACCCCGCCGGGCCCTCGTGACCTCGAGGACGCCCTTGCCTCGCTCCCACCGAACGCTCTTTCCCGTCAAGACCGGAAGGCGGATGGAGCGCGGCACGGTGGTGCCAGCTTTGCGTACACCCTCTCGATGTGGGTCCATGGCGTGAACCTCGGTCCTCCTCGAATCCCGCCCCCCGGAACGCAACGGAGAACGGAGTGAGGCGGATCGGGACGCTGGCCGGCCGCCAGCACGGTGTCGTGACGCGGTCGCAGCTTCTGGAGTTGGGGCTGTCCCCGGCGGCCGTCGGACGTCGTGTGGGAAGCGGGCACCTTCGCCCCCTCCACCGCGGCGTGTACCTCGTCGGCCCGATCATGTCCGACCGGGCCGTGAAGATGGCCGCCGTTCTCGCGGGCGGCCCGGGCGCCGTCCTGAGCCACACCAGCGCGCTGCGGCTATGGGGGCTGCTCCGGATTGATCCACCGCGCCCCGTCCATGTAACCGTCCCGGGCGGGGGGCGCAGAAGCAGGAAGGGTATCGCGTTCCATCGCTCGGTGGCGCTTTCGGAGGACGAGCGGACGGTCGTCGACGGGTTTGTGATCACGACGCCCGGACGCACGATCGCCGATGTGGCGGGTATGCTCGGCAGCCGGGAAGTGGAGCGGATACTGGCCGCAGCGGAGCGAGAAGGGTTGATGACCAGGGCGAAGCTGGCCGGTCTCCCGGATCGCTACCCACGCCGAGCCGGCATGGCAGTGGTTCGAGCCCTCCTTGAGGAGGAGTCCGGACCCCGGTACACCCGGTCCGAGGCCGAACGACGGTGCCTCGAGTTGCTCCGGAAGGCCGGTCTCCCGCGCCCGCATGTCAACGTGCCGGTCGGGCCCTATGAGCTCGACCTCTTCTGGCCCACGGAAACGGTGGCCGTCGAGGTCGACGGCTACGCACACCACTCCTCCCGTCCCCGCTTCGAGGGAGACCGACGGAAGGACGCCTGGCTGCGCGCCCGGGGAATCGAGGTGATCCGGGTCACCTGGCGTCAGATCACACGCGATGCCACCGCCACCGCCGTTCGGGTGGGCCAGGCCCTCGCCCTGGCCCGGGAACGGCGGTCCCGTGGGCAGAGGTGAATACCGGGATCGAATGGAGGCGCGTCCCGATGGAGGTTTCCCGGTCCCACCGGTTGCCGTCGCACCTCCTCCGATAGCACTCGGGTCGCTCTAGCCGCTCTGCCCATGTCGCGTTTAAAGGTGCCTCCGGACTTAACCTGTTGCCGCCCGGGTGCTAGGGGAAGCCTGCGACCAACGTTGTCGGGGGCAGTCCGTGACCGACGTCTTCGGAGGCAGGCTCCAGGCGGCACGTTCGGGGCAGACTGCGGCC
>SLCK01000081.1 GCA_007125845.1 Gemmatimonadota bacterium | reverse complement strand
GATTCGGAAGGTTTTCGGCCCTCGCCGCCCGGTTCGGGCCGGCCCATGACCTTCTTCCGCGCAACCACTTCCAGACTTCGAGGTCTCTCATGCGAGTCCGTACTGCAGTTGCCCTCCTCCCCGTGCTCGCCGTCGCGCTGGCCCTGATCGGGTGCAGTGACAACGGCACGACCCAATCGGAACAGCAGGGAGGTGACATGACGGCCCTGATCGACGGTGCGGACTTCTCGTCTGACTTCATCACTATCATTCGGCAACCCGGGGTCATCGCGGTCAATGGCGCAGATTTCCAGATGCGGGCGATCGGGTTCCAGATTCCCGACACAGGAACCGGGACCTTCACCCTCGGTGCGGCGGAGCCGGTGGGCGCGGGGCTCAATATCGGTGACTCGGCCTGGGGTGCCGGAGGTGGAACGGGAAGTGGTTCGATCACGGTGACCTCTCTGACCGAGGCCCGTATGACAGGCACCTTCAGCTTCGTCGTGGAGGGCTTGACCGATGGCGCGGCTCCGGCGAGCCGAAGCATCACGAACGGTCAGTTCGACGTGGAACTGTGACGCGTTCAGTCCAAGCGGGCGCTCGCACTCCCGTCACGCCCGTCCCCTGAGCCCGCTCCTGTTGGCTTTGGCCTCCGGGGGGGCGTCTCGCTGGGAGTCGGTCAGGAGGGAGGTTCCTCCGACTTCACGAACTCCTCAAGCAGGCAAAGGACTTCCTCCGGCGCCTCCTCGTGGGGATAGTGCCCGACCCCGGTGAGGCATTCGATTCGAGCCCGGGCGAATAGGGCCTCCCACCTCGAAAGGTATCTTGGCGGGAAGGCCGGATCCTTCATTCCCCAGACTACGAGGGCGGGAACATCTCGGAGACGCTCGCGCTCCTCCCACAGCGATCCGACCCATTCGTCCGACCCGCGGATCGCTCGCACGAGGGCCCGCAGGCCGGCACGATCGTCTCTTCGGCGGAACGGACCCTCGAAGTGGGCGAAGACGCCTGGTGAGATGCGGTCGCGCCGGGCCACCGCGAGGCGGGTGAAGAGCCGGGCTGTGATGGCCATCCGGTCTTCGAGCGCGAGGTAGAGAGGGCTGGCAAGGAGGCGGGCCACGAGCCGAGCCCGAAGGTCCCCGTCCGAAGACCACATCCAGGTATTCAGGAGGACGAGCCTCGCAACGTTATCCGGATGGCGGAGGGCGTAGGAGAGTCCCAGGGGCCCGCCCCAGTCGTGCACCACGAGCGTGAGGTCCCGCAGACCCAGGCCCTCGATCAACTCCTCGGTATGCGCGGCGAGCGCCGCGGGATCGTAGTGCCACCGGGTCGGCTTGTCCGAGAGGCCGAACCCGATGTGATCCGCGGCGACGCACCGGAACCGCGAGGAGAGCCCGCGAACCATGACCCGGAAGTTGAACGACCACGCGGGCACGCCATGCACGAAGACGATGGGCGGGCCCGCCCCCTCGTCGATGTAGTGCATCCTGCCCTCGTCCGTCTGCCACCAGCGCGAACGGAAGGGATACTCCTCGCGGTCGAGCCACTCCGGAAGCGGCCGGATCTCCACGCCCATCCCCGAGGCTGCCTATCCCGTCAGAGCGAAGCGCCGAGCGAGAGCCAGAACCGTCGAGGCTCGAGGATGTTGTTGTAGACGTTGCTGCAGGCGGTGGTCGCGGGGTCGTCGGGGTCGTTCCGGAGCGGCGGAGCTGGAGCGGGACCGCGCGGCGCACCGGAGGCATTTGCCTCCGACCTTGGACCGGCAGGATACATTTCGACCTCGGGTGGGAAAAGTCCCTCGTCGGGCGCACGATGAGCTTGAATCCGAATCGGCGCGAAGGAGCACTCCCGTCGAGCGCTGATCAAGCAAGGGTCGACGGATCGTCAGGATCCAAGAAGTGCCGGGCCGCAAGGGCGGGGGTCTGGGGGAGATGCCAGGATCGCTGGATCGAGTGCGGAAAGAGGGCGAGCGTAGATTGGAAGGAAAGGTTTGCCTGATGGAGAGGGCGCCAGTCCACTCGTCGCCCCCCTGGGCGCCGCCCGGTCCGGGACCGGCGGTCCTCGAACGAGGCCCTAGTAAGGCGCCACGGGAGGGTGCTGGAACCGCGAGGGCAAGAGGTCCGGGAGCGAACGCCTCATCGCGGTGCGGTCCGGAAGGGGTTGCGGCGGATGCCGAAGCCTCTCCCGTCACCGCGGCCTCGAGCACGACGTGCAGATCGAGGGGCGGGACGTGTCCGCCCCCGGCAGCTGTCATGGCCGAGAAAAGGAGGAGGCGCAGCATACCGAATAGAGGGTATGGGCGGACCGAGCGTCAACACCCGGATGCCGGGAATCCCACCTAAGGTGGGGAACCCGACAGGTGGCTGGGCTTGGGTAAGCTAGCGGCCGGCGCCAGCTCCGCCATTACCTCAGCGTGGATCCGCGTGTCCACCCCAAACGGCTTCCTCAGATACTTGCTGGCCATCCGCCCGGCGGATGCGGAATCGTCCGTATACGGGACTTTGGCGGTCGGATGAACCCAACACTCAGGGTCCTCCTGGACTCAAGCCCTCCACTTCCTGAGTGAACGAGAACGGGGGGTAGCGGTCCGTGAGCAGGATCACGGCGTAGGAGACGACGCGGACGTGCCACATCAGGACGCCTTCCACGAAGCGGAAAAGCGGCTCGGGATAGCGACCGGTGAAGAGGATCGCGAACCACGCGAGGATCACGGCGCCGACCGCGCCCACGGACAACACGATGAGGACGAGGACGTGGGGGATGGCAAGAAGCCATTTGACGAGCGGCATCCAGCGGTTGAGCTCTCGCTCACCGTCCGGATAGGGAATGTCGAGCGCGACGGACTGGCGCTCGTCAGTGGAGGGATATCGGTCGTCCATGAGCGCCAGGTATGCGACCACGCGGTTGGCGAAGCGCAGGAGCTCCAGGTTCCAATCGTACCACCAGCGAGGGTATTTCCGCCGGAAAAGGATCATCAGGAGGGGTCCTGCAAAGAGGAGTCCCCCGGCGGCCCACACGGGTCCACTCGCCTCATCTCCCCCGACCACGGTCGGTCCAAAGACGGACGCCAGCACAATCAGGATCGGGATGGCGAGGAACGGGCGAAGGAGAGTGCTCACTCTGTCGAGCTCCCGGTCGGGATACTCTACGGAGAAGCGGACGGGATACGCCGTGGGTTCTGGCATCGAGAGGCCTTTGCAGAGGTGGGTGCGGTGGGTGACCGGACTGCAGAATCGGTGCCGCGGTAGTGGATCTCTCAGCCGAGGAGGATCGGGCACTCACTCGTCGGCCTCCGACGCGTCACGTTCGTCACTTTGCCCACCTCCGGGGGGCGGGGCCCATTCGGTCCCACCTTCAGGACTTCCCCCCAACTGCCCGGCGAAGCCTCGTGCGAATCTTTCGACGCCGTCCCAATCAGTGTAGTCGTAGTCCTGGGACGCGTCCGTCGGCCGCCCGAGGCGCTTCGCGATCAGCTTCATGATGTGGCGCACGAAGATGTTGTATTGGGAATAGACGAGCGCTCCTGCAATCGGTTCGATGTGGCGCGGCTGCCAGCCCGTCTCCTGGGCGAACTTGTCTACCACAGCCTGGACGTCCCGTTTGGCTTCCTCGTCCGGCTCCGCTGCCGTGAGGCTCACCGAAAAGAACGCCGAGGGGACACGATCGAGCAGGTCCCGGTGTTGACCGACGAACTCCCGCACGCTCCTCTGGTGCACTCCCGCGTGCACCGACCCGCCGACGATGACACCGTCATAGGCGTGCTCGAGGGTGGTCTTGAGAAGGTCCCGGGAGTCGTGCACGTGCACCTCGTGACCGAGATCCCGCATGACCGCTCCGATGCGCTCCGCTATCCCCGCGGTATGGCCCTCCGTGGTGCCGTAGACAACGAGGATCGTCGCCATGACCGGGACTCCTTCTCAAGGTGAAGTGCGGCGCGCAGTGTAGCGCCGTGGTGGCGTGTCCGTCTAGGACGATGTTCGGGCCTGTCTCCAGTTTGCGGCCGATCGGGTACGTAAGATCTCCTCCCCGCCTCCAGCCACTCTTCGAGACGTAGGAGAAGAGGTGAGGTTGGACGCGATGAACCCCCGGGCTATGATGATCGTGCCGATCCCCAGTTTCGAGTAGCGCGATTCAGCGGAGGGCCCAGATGGCCGCAGAGTACGAGCACACCCAGCCCGGTTACGTGACCCTCGGTGCCGTAGGAGGTGCCTCTCTCGTGCTGGCGGGCACGGCCCTCCGCAAGGCTGCTGCGGCAAAGTTCCTTCCCGGAGCACTGATCCTCGGGGCCGCGAGCGCGGTCTTTTCGAGTCTGACCATCGTGGTCACGGACGAGGAGCTCCTCGCCCGCATCGGTCCAGGAGTCACGGCGAAGCGGGTGAAGGTGGCGGACATCGAGTCGGTGGAATCGGTGCGGAACCCCTGGTACTACGGTTGGGGCATCCGCCTCACACCCCGGGGCATGCTCTACAACGTCTCCGGATTCGACGCGGTGGAGGTGCGAATGCGGACCGGTGGTTCCTTTCGTCTGGGGACCGACGAGCCACATCGGCTTGTACGGGCGATCGAGGTGGTGAAGGGCGCCGCCGCCTGAGGCGCCCTTGCCCGCTCGGCCTTCGCCAAACGCCCGATGAGTACTTCCCTGATTCGACACGTGCGGACGCACTCACGGTACAATTGGTTGGCCAACTCCCGTCTATACGAGGCGTGCGCGGAAGTGGGTGCCGAAGCGCGCATGGCACCCCGTTCGGCCTCGTTCGGTACGATCCACCGGACTCTCAATCACATTCTGAAGGCGGACCGGATCTGGATGACGCGCTTCGAGGGCGGGAAGGCCTCTTCGACGGACCTGGACGAGCTGCTTTACGAGGACTTCGGAGAGCTGAGGACGGCTCGGGAGTCTGAGGACGAGCGCATCAAACGTTTCTTCGGGGCAGTGGATGAAGCGTTTTTCACCGACACGGTCCGCTATGTGAACAACCAGGGGCGGAGCATCTCCGATCCGGTGCCCCTTCTCGTGGCTCACTTTTTCAACCATCAGACGCACCACCGGGGCCAGGTCCACACGATGCTTCGCGAGGTCGGGGTGACCGGGCTGATTCTCGACATGCACCGGCTGATCCGGCCCTGATCGGGCGGGTCGCAATGAACGTTCAACGCGATCCACGGAAAACGCGACTCACCAACGACGGGAATCGATGACTGACGACACCGCGAGCCCGCGTCCCACCCCGGGATGGCTCATTGACGAGGTCGCCAGCGCCGGGAGAGAGAACCTGGATGTCGATCACGTCGCCCGCTATGACGCCAAGGAGGACGCCGACGCGGAGGCCGAGCTGTCCCTCCTCCGGGGCCTGGGGCTCGATGGCCGGTCGCAGCTCGTCGACCTGGGAGCGGGTACCGGCCAGTTCACCCTCGCCGCCGCCGGGGCCTGCACCCGCGTCGTCGCGGTGGACGTGTCACCCGTGATGATCGAACGGCTGCGGGCCAAGATCGCCGAGGCCGGCCACGCGAACATCGAGGTCGTGCGGGCGGGGTTCCTCACGTACGTCCACCGGGGAGAGCCGGTCGATTTCGCATACTCCCGCCTCGCCCTACACCACCTTCCGGACTTCTGGAAGGCCCTCGCCCTGGCGCGGGTCCGCCGGATTCTCCGGCCGGGCGGTGTCTTTCGCCTGTGGGACGTCGCCTTCGACTTCGATCCGGAGGAAGCCGGGGCGCGCGTCGAGGCGTGGTGCGCGCAGGGCGGCGATCACGTCGAGGGTGAATGGAGTCGAGCGGAGTTCGAGGAGCACGTTCGGGACGAGCACTCCACCTTCCGCTGGCTCCTCGAGCCGATGATCGAGCGCTGCGGCTTCGAGATCGAGGACGCGGCGTACTCCGAGGACGGCTTTTTCGGCGCGTATGTGCTCCGGGCTACCTGACCGGAAGGAGTGGACCCGATCCGACCTGCTGGATCAGCTTCGGGCCCTTGGCGTCCGCACGGGAGACGTCCTTCTGGTCCACACCTCATTCCGGGCCGTGCGGCCCGTTTCAGGAGGGCCTCGGGGTCTGATCCACGCCATTCGGGACGCGCTGGGTCCGGAAGGAACGCTGGTCATGCCTTCGTGGAGCGGAAGCGACGACGAGCCCTTCGATCCGGGGTCGTCACCCGCATCCCAGGATCTGGGAGTCGTCGCAGAGACCTTTTGGCGACTGTCCGGGGTCCGGCGGAGCGAGCATGCCTTCGCGTTTGCGGCAGTGGGACCGCGAGCCGCCGAGATCACCGCCGACCCCCTCCCTCTCCCCCCTCACATCCCCGAGTGCCCTGTCGGTCGCGTGCACGATCTAGACGGTCGGGTGCTTCTCGTAGGGGTGGGACACGACGCGAACACGACTCTCCACCTGGCGGAGCTCCTGGCCGGCGTGCCGTACCGCGTCCGCCTGTCCTGCACCGTGCTCCGGGACGGCCGTGCGGTGCGCCTGGAGTATGAGGAGAACGACCACTGCTGCGCTCGGTTCGCCCTCGCGGACGACTGGTTTCGGGAAGCAGGATTGCAGTCGGAGGGGCTCGTCGGGCACGCCCGGACCCGCCTTGCGCGGGCGCGGGACGTCGTCCGGGTGACTCTCGAGCGCCTGACGGACGCACCGCTCCTGTTTCTTCATCCCCCGCATCACCCGAACCACCCAAGGAGGAGACATGAACCTGGAAAAGATCGTACTGGCCGACCTCGAGCACGAGTTGTCGGGAACGCGCCGAATGCTGGAACGGATTCCCGACGACCATCTCGCCTGGAAGCCGCACGAGAAGTCGTTCACGTTGGGCGAGTTGGCCCGGCACGTGAGCAACCTCGTTTACTGGCAGGTGACGATCCTCCGAGACGAAGCGTTCGACCTCCAGGCTGCCCCGGCGCCCCTCGGCGCGCTCCCGAACCGGGAGGCCCTGCTCGAGGAGTTCGACCGGAGCCGGGAGGAGCTGGAGAGCGCCCTCGCGAAGGTGGACCCCGATCACTTGTCGAAGGATTGGACGCTCCGGAACGGAGAGCACATCGTGGCGACACAGCCTCGGTTGGTCGCGCTCCGGCTCTTCGGGGTCAACCACCTGGTGCATCACCGGGGACAGCTCGGCGTCTACCTTCGCCTCCTCGAGGTCCCCGTGCCCGGTCTCTATGGTCCCTCGGCGGATGAGAAGGGTGGCTGAGGCCGCCGGAGGCGTCACTTGGCCGTGAGCTCCTTCTCGAGCGGAGTTCGGAAGCGGGGGGTTACCACCGTGCCCCGGAGCCAGGAGGTCAGGTCGGCCGCCTCACGTTGAGTGGCCTCCTCCGTCTCCTTCCCCACGTCCTCGAGGAGGCGGAAGACGACGTCCCCGTCGGCCCGTTGCGCCCAACCTCCCACGATCCGTCCGTCCGCCCACACCGTAGGTCCGACGTTCCCGTTGCGGTCGAAGAGCCTGTCGCCGTGAGAACCCAGGAACCAGTCCCGGCGCTTCCAGCCCATCGGAGTGGGGTCGAGCGCTGGAAGGAGGTCGACGGACTGAAATCGGACCGGCTCGGTCCTTTCCTCCAGCCGGTGTGGGAGGTCCAATCCCTCCTCGTCCCCGTCCAACCGGACCGGAACGGCGCCGATCCGGTCGACCGCCTGTCGGATCTGCTTCACCGTCCATCCGGTCCACCATCGGATGTCCTCGAGCATGGCGGGCCCGTAGGCGGTGAGGTAGCGGCGAACGAGCTCGGCCCGCGCTCCATCGGGGTCCGGAGGCGCCGGCGCCGCTCCGAACCAGTCATCGGCGATGGCCCATCGGTACTGGCTCGACCGCCACGAGCCGGCGGGCCGCGTGCGCACCAGACGACCGTCCATCGCCATCAGGAAGAGGAGGCGGGAGGAGAGGGGAGAGCGGGTGGTCCACTTGCCGGAGCCGACGGTGATCTCCGTGCCAAGCTCCGGGATCTCGGAGGTGATCTCTCGGGTGAGCCGCTCCGCTCCGTCATCGAGCAGCTCGAGGATTCGAGATTCCAGGCCGGCGAGGAACACCGGGATTCGCTTCGCCGGCATCTCCGCAGAGAGCCAGCCCTCGAGTCGTCGCCTTTCTATTGCGGCCACGCCCCGACTCGCTGCGGCCCCGATGATCGCTCCATCCTCCACAGGAATGATGAATAGAGTTCGGCGCATGGCGTGCAGGCGCCAAAGGGTACGGTCCTCGAAGAGCGCCCGGTCCAGGTCGTCGATGGTAAGACCCTCTACGCGGGCCCTCGCGCCGAGATAAGGTGTGGCGGGATCGGTCGAATGAAATGCGACCACGCTCCTCACGGCTTCGTGCGCTTCCCTCGCAGTGCTCCCCAGGTGATGGCGAGCGATCAGGCGGGCACGCCGCTCGCGATCGGAAATGGGGACCGGGCACATCGGATCGTCCATCACGGGTTCAGGTGGCACCACTGACAGGTCACTCGATTGCGCGAGGCCATCCGATCGGCGTCGAACCCGGGCCCGTGCGGGTTCACCCCTCTCCCCTGGATCCCCGAGTGGCATGCCAGGCAGTCCGTTTGCGCGTGACATGCGGCGCACGACTCCAGGTTCAGCCGGGCCGCCTGCCCATGGGCCAGCAGCCAGAGCGGCTGTGCTGTGTGGAACGCCGTATTCAGCCGGCCACTCGATGCCAATCCCATCTCAGCGTGGCAGTCCCTGCAGAAGGCCTCGGTGCTGTGACAGGACTGGCAGTCCGTGCGGGCCGTGAAGACTTCCGTGGCGTGACGTTCCAGGAAGTTGGCCGGGTGATACCCCCCGTCGCTCCCCGAATGTATGAGCTGGGTATAGGAGATCCCGTCCGAGGAAATCGAGCCTGCTGGGCTCGCATCGCCCGAGGGGGGCGCTTCGGAGAAGGTCCCCGCGTGGCAAGCCGTGCAGTACTCCTGGGCGTGACAGCTCGTGCACTGGAGCGCGCCCGACGCGGCGAAAACGGCATGCTCCGCCTCGAAGCCGGCAGGATGGACGCGTCGTTCCACCCCGGTGAGATCCACGCCGGGAGCCCCGCCCGGAACCGGGACCGGCAGGGTCGCGATCGCGGAGCCCGGCGCCCCGCGGCCCTCGATGTGACAGGTCGTGCAGGTGGGCTGCGTGTGGCAGTTCCCGCAGCTCGCGGGATCCACGCTGACGAAGTCCCCGTGACCCCACGACCAGTCCGGGCTGAGGTGGGTCGCCGGAAGGGGGTACTCGGGATCCCTCCCCTCTTCGAGTAACGCGACGCGCATGTCCGGCTCGAGCGCTACGATTGCGTCGACACTTCCGGCGTTCACATGACACCGGACGCAGGTGTCGCGGGTGTGACAGGTGGCGCACGACGCCTGATCCAGAGACGTCTCGGGCGCGTGCGCGGAAACGAAGTCGGGAGCCGTGTGCGACTCCGGAACGGGGAACGTGGCGATTCGCTCGACCGGGAGTCGGTCGGCCTCGGAAAGAGGCACGTGACACGCGGTACAGTCCCGGCCCTCGGCCAGGTGGTCGGTTGCCTCGTGTGCGTGGCACGCCAAGCAGCCTTCCGCTCCGGCTTCAGAGACGGCCATCCGCACCGGGGCATCCGCCACGGCGTGACAGCTTTGGCAGGTGACAGACTCGCCCCGCCCCTCCAGGAGCTCCGCGTGCCGGATGTGGGAGAACGTCAGGTTCGAGGCCCGTGAATCCGGAGGGCTCCATTCGACCGGCTCGACACGCACCCCGTCGTGGCAGGCCGCGCAGCTGGCCCGTTGCGGAAAGAGCTCCGCCGCCACTCCGGTCTCCACTCCCAAGTGGCATCCCACGCAGACTGGAAAGAGTCCCTCGTGCGCCTCGTGGGGAAACTCATCGACCCTCGGGAACGAGGCGACCAGCGCACCCGCACCAACGCAGAGGATCGCCAGGGGAAGGATGAACCGTCTCACCGCAACGCGTCTCCGGCCGCCGATCACAGGCCGGGCTCCGCGCCTACCGTCCACTCGAGGCGGACATGGCCTCGGAGCTGAGTCCAGTCCATCTGGGCCTGGGTTCCCCGGTCCAGGTGCCGGTATCCGGTAAGGCCACCCGCCAACCGGCTTCGCTCGGTCAGGCGGATGCTGGCGTCGGCACCGATCCCCAGGACGACCCCCTCCTCCAGCCGAAACTCGTAGAGGCGCTGGAACGCCAGGGCATTCACGGAGACGTGGCTCAGCTCACCCAGGCGGCGGCGCACGCCGGCGTGCCCCTCACTGCGGGTGGACCCGAAGCTCACCTCCAGCCGGTAGCCTCCCTCGACCTGCCAGAGATCCCGAGGCGACCAGCTTCCATCGAGACCCACCCCCCATCCATCGGTTCGGAATCGGCCCACGCTCGTTTCGGTCCCGGTGTCGTGGTACGCCCGGTACGAGCCCTCTCCTCGCAAGAGGAGGTTTCCAGCCCCTGGCGCCCAGGTGAGGTTCACACGGCCCTCGTCGAATCCCACCGGCGAAAATGCGCCCCAGATGGTCCAGAGCTCGAAGTACGGGCGGTAGCGCCGCACCTCCGCCGCGATCGCCGTGGAGCCAATCAGTGGAGTTCGCACCCGCACCCGAGCCTCATTGAGCTGCCCGGTGGCCAGATCCGCCTCGAGAGCTCCTTCCGCCGAGGCCTGGCCGAATCGGTAGACTCCCTGGGCGCCGGCCAACTCGGAGTACAGCCCCGCCCGATCCCGGCGGATGTCCCGGTGATAGAGGGCCGTCAGCGACAGTCGCCCGGACGGTTGGTACTGAACCCGGGCCGACATCATGATTCCGGGTTCGACGGGCGCGAGGTCGTCGATTGCCGCCAGGGCACCCCCGGTACGGGGCTCGTTGATCCCGCGCACCAGGCTCCGACCCGCCAACCCTTCCAACGAAAGCCCCGCCACCGGGATGAGCATCAACGCCAGACCGTCGAAGTTGTAAAAACCCAGCCCCGAGGTGGCCCACTGGCGTCCTGCCCGAACCCGGTAACGCTCGCGGGTCAACTCGCCATAGGCCGACAGTAGGTCGAAGGCGTCATCCGCTTGAGGCCAGATGTCTGGATTTCCGCCCAGCCCGGTTCGGCCCCGCACCTGCCCGTACACTCGGATCCCTTCTCCGAACCCCCAGGCGCTGAGCTCCAGGTCCTGAACGACCGGAACCGTGGAGGTGGTCGCCCCCGGGCGGGTGCCACGGCAAAATGTGTCCCCCGCTACGCAACGAACCACGCCTCCGTCAGCCGCCTGCCGGTAGAGCCCGGTGCCTTCCGCGTCTACGGCGAGGACGCTGTCCGGCACGAAGGGGCGCAGCTCGACGTAGCGGAGGTTCGTCGAGCCCGTGAGGCGGACGTCCTGGCCAAATGCCTCTCCGGCCGTGGCCGTGCCCAGAAGGATCGCCCCGAGAAATATCGGTGCAAGGCGAGCACACAGGCTCACGGGCGGGCTCCAGTCGGATACGCATTGCCGATGAGCGAACGGGGTTCCTCGGGAATCATGTGGCAGTGCTGGCAGGTGAGGCCCGGCTCGTGGTCGCGCTGCTCGACGTGGCAGGTCAGGCAAAGACTCCGGGTGAGGGTCGGGCGCTCGCCTGCGGATCCCCCGTGGCAGCCTGCGCTCGCACAGGTGAGATGGACCTCGAGTCCGTGCACTCCGGGCGGAGCTGGGACATGGCAAGTCGCACACTCTGCCTGGGCGCCGTGGTGCTCCACGTGACAGGTGGCGCACGCCGTCTCCACTGCCAGTGAAACCGGGGCCGTGTGGCAGTCACGGCACTCCACCTCGCCGTGGCGCTCGTGATCGAAAGGAAGAGTTCGGGTACGGGGCTCGGTCCAGACTGTGAGGGCCATGTGCGCCTCCACCGAGCGCGGGACGGAGAGCTGCTCCGTCGTGTGGCAGGTCTGACATGTGTACCCTCGGCCCGGATCGTGATGGCACGCCGCACAGTCTCCGGGGGCCTGAAGGGTCACGATCTCGGGCTCGCCCTCGCTCCGGTGGCAATCCACACATGACAGCGCTTCGTGCCGGCTGTGGCTGAACGGACGGGGTTCCTGTAAGGGGAGGGTGTCGGCGGCCGAGGCGAACGCGGCTTCCCGAGAACGGGAGTCCGGCGCAGCCGCCACCTCGTGGCCGACCGTCCAAACCACGGCCCCCGCGGCCGCGAGCAACAAGACCCCGGCCCTCGGTGCGCCGGACCGGTGCCTGGAAGGCGCACGCGAAGGAGATGAGCGACCCAACGCTCAGGGTCCGGTAAGCTGTCGTTCCAATGAGACCGCCGATGAGGGGCGGGAAACACCGTACTCCACCTCGATCTGCCGGATGCTCGCCGTCAGGAGCGCCTCGATCAGGAAGGGGTTGTGCACGGCCGAACCCGGGAATTCGGCCAGTTCCAGGTTGAAGAGGGACCCGTCCGCCGTGGTGAACCGGTCGGGATTTGCGAATTCCTCCTCGGGGATCTGGGCCAGCATCGGCGCGATCGTCTGCACCAAGTCGTCGATCCGGTCCGTAGCCACGATAAGCGCCGAGCGGGCCCCGGCCGCCGAGTGGCACTGTGTGCATCCTTCAAAGGAGCGATCCGTCAGCCCGCAGTCGCGCTCCCCGGTGGGGATGCCGTTCCCGTCGACGCAGGGGAGCGCCTCGAAGGTGTGCCCCGTAGCCCGGAACGCGAAATCTCCGGTAGCCGGGTCCTCCATGTCTCGGCCCACGACGTGGCAGCCGGCGCACAGGCTGGGATTCGCTTCCGAGCCATGCGTGCCCAGAATGTCGCCCGGCGAGAACTCCAGGTTCGGCGGCCACCAGCCCGCCGTCCCCAGGAGCAGCGGACCCTCGGGAGCGTGCGGACCCCGGCCGGCCACGGGGGGCGGCTCACCTCGCTGCGAGTGGCACATCATGCACAGGTTCTGATCGACCGAGGGGACGTCGATCGGGAAGCGAAGCTGCCCCCGGTTGCCCCCGTCGTGGGGATCGTGGCAGACGGCGCAGGTGATGCCCAGGGTCTCCGCTTCGTCGTTCGGCGAGAAGACGCTCTTCACCCCCCATGCGCGCAGTGCGCCCTTTCCTTCGTGGCACGCCACGCACCCCTCTCGCCCCTGGGGGAAGGGGTTCATGTCTCCGTGCCTCGACGACGCCCACTCCTCGGCGAAGGGACGGTGGACTCCGGAGTGGCAGGCGGCGCACCCCTGATCCACGTTCTCGCCCAGGGACAGAGTGGCCAGCGGCTGGTTCCCTGGGGCGTCGGGGACGGTGACGTGGTCGAATCCGGGCCCATGGCACGCTTCGCACTGGACGTCGTAGTACCGGGGGTTCCCGGTGGCCACCCAGCCCGCAGGCCCCTCCACCGGGTTGCCCCTCTCCGAGACGGTGTGGCAGCCTTCGCAGAAGGTGGGAGGGCTTCCGGTGGCCGCGAGCGTGGCCCAGGCTCCGGCGTGGGCGGTGTGGCTCCACCGGGCTTCCCGCCCCACGTGGCAGCTCCCGCACACGGTGCGGCCGGACTCCCAGTCGGAGTAGCCCAGGAACCCCTGAGCGGCGCTCTCGGGGTCCTCGAAGTGGGGATGGTCTCGGAAGACGACCTGGTCGTCGACACACGCGGGGAAGAGGGCCAGCAGGAGCCCGAGCGCCAAGAGGCCCAGACCTCGGGGTCGATACCGTCCGTCATGCGCCATTCAGTCGCCGCCGGGGAAGGGGTGCGCTTTCGGCCGGTGCGTCCCATGTTGTCCGGGATCGCTCCGAGCCCATCGAAGGGTAACGCTCTGTCGCATCGGGTCCACGCTCGTTGCGCCGACACGATCACTAATGGCCCGCCCTTCGCGTGAGCGCAAGCGAGCGGGAGCTTGAAGCCGCGGCCGGATGGAGGCCCGGTCCCGCCCAACCCGGGGGATGGATGCCCGTCTGTAGTTACCTGGTCATTTCCGAGCCGAACGCCGCCCAGGACCTCGCGAACCGACTCGCCAAGCTACCCGATTGCGATGTCATCCGAGCTCGCAACCGCGACGTTCTCCTTCTCGTGACCGACACACCCGGACCCCGGGAGGACCGGGAGCTCCGCGAGCGTATCGAAGGCCTGGAGGGGATCCAGGCGCTCGTCCTCTCGTTCGGCGAGGTGGACCCGGACACGGGGGAAGGCGACCCCCTGAAGGAGCGGCAGGCCCGATGAGCTCGCAGAACCGGCGGGAGTTCCTCAAGCGCATGGCGATGGCTTCCGCGTCCGCCGCCGCGGGCGCGCTTCTCCCGGGCGTGGCGTTCGGAGAGGAGTTGGAGCGGTACCTGGGTGACGTGGCGCCCGCCGCCGACGTAACGTGGCGGAAGACCCCTTGCCGCTTCTGCGGGGTGGGGTGCGGCCTTCTCGTAGGGGTGGAGGACGGTCGCGCGGTTGCGGTGCGCGGGGATCCGGAGTCGCCCGTGAACCGAGGTCTCGCGTGCGTGAAGGGTTATCACTCGGTGCAGGCGCTGTACGGTGGGGACCGCATCACCCGTGCCCGGGTCCGGAGGAACGGGCAGCTCGTGGACGTCCCCATCGAGGAGGCGTTGGACCTGGTTGCGGATCGGCTTCGCACGACCATGGAGGAGCACGGCAAGGACAGTGTCGCGCTCTACGGGTCGGGCCAGTGGACGATCCCGGACGGCTACGTGGCCTCGAAGTTCTTCAAGGGTGGACTGGGCACGAACAACCTCGAGGCCAACGCCCGGCTCTGCATGAGCAGCGCGGTGACCGGGTTCATGACTTCGTTCGGGATGGACGAGCCCATGGGGTGCTACGAGGACATTGATCACGCCGATGTCTTCGTGCTGTGGGGCAACAACATGGCCGAGATGCACCCGGTGCTCTTCTCCCGAATGTTGGAGCAGAGGCAGAACCGCCCCAACGTACGGATCATCGATCTGGCCACCCGCACTACCCGCACCAGCTACGCTGCCGACAGGTCTCTGATCTTCACGCCGCAATCCGACCTGGCCATTGCGAACGCCATCTGCCACGAGATCATCCGCAGGGGCTGGGTGGACCGTACCTTCGTGGACCGGCACGTGGCGTTCAAAAGGGGCCGCACGGGGATCGGCTACGGCCTGGAGGACGATTTCTCGTTCACCGACGAGGCCCGGGACGCCACCTGGGACGACTACGTCCGCTTCCTCCAGGACTACACCCCCGAACGAGCGGAGGAGATCTCGGGGGTCCCGGCGGGCGACCTCCGCTGGCTGGCCTCGCTCTACGGAGATCGTTCCCGGCGGGTGATGTCGTTCTGGTGCATGGGGGTGAATCAACACACCCGCGGCACGTGGATGAACAACCTCATCTACAACATCCACCTCCTCACGGGGAAGATCTCCACCCCCGGAAACAGCCCGTTCTCCCTCACCGGCCAGCCCAGCGCCTGTGGCACGACCCGCGAAGTGGGAACGTTCACGCACCGGCTGCCCGGCGGGAACGTGGCGAATGAGTCCGCTCGCCGTCAGGCGGCCGAGATCTGGGGCGTGGCCGAAGAGCGATTGGACCCGACCCCCACGCACCACACCGTCTCCATGTTCCGGGCCCTGGATCGGGGCGAGATCCGGTTCATGTGGGTCCAGGTGACGAACCCAATGGTCACGCTTCCGCACCTGAACCGATACCGGGAGGGGGCGGAGCGAGAGGGGCGATTCCTGGTGGTCTCGGACGTCTATCCTACCCCCACGACTGAGGTGGCCGACGTCGTCCTCCCCGCCGCCATGTGGATCGAACGCGAAGGGCTGTTCGGAAACTCCGAACGCCGCACCCAGCACTTCGAGCAGATGCTCGAACCTCCAGGCGATGCGATGGGCGACGGACGCCAGCTGATCGAGGTCGCACGCAGACTGGGGCTCGGAGAGCTGTTTCCCTGGGACGAGCCGGACGAAGTCGAGGGAATCTGGGACGAGTACATCCAGTTCCACGACACGCCCGCCCACCGCATGGCGTCCCTCGATGAGCTGAAGGAGCGGCCGGGGATCCTCTGGCCGTACGTGGACGGGCAGGAGACGCGCTGGCGCTACAACACCTCCACCGATCCAGCCGCAGATGCCTCCCGCGGCGACTTCGATTTCTATGGGAACCCGGATCACCGGGCATGGATCTGGCTTCGACCCTACGAGGCTCCCCCGGAGTGGCCCGACGAGTCGTATCCGTTCTGGCTGAACACCGGGCGGGTGTTGGAGCACTGGCACTCGGGATCGATGACCCGGCGGGTGCCCACCTTGCACCGTGCGATGCCCGAGGCGTACGTGGAGATTCACCGGCAGGACGCGGAAGATCTGGGGATCCGGGGCGGTGATGCAGTCCGGCTCGTGACCAGGCGGGGGTCGATGACCCTTCCCGCCCGGATCGACTACCGCGCTCAGCCTCCGCGAGGACAGGTCTTCGTGCCCTTCTTCGACGAGTCGCACCTGATCAACGAGCTGACCCTGGACGCTTACTGCCCCATCTCCTCCCAACCGGACTACAAGAAGTGCGCGGTGCGGGTAGAGCGGGTGGGTGGGCCCGGGGTTGGGTGATGCCGAACCGATTCCATCTCTCCGCCCGAGTCGTGGCCATCGTCGCCGTGGTCATCGTAATGGGCATTGGGACCGTCGTGCTCGTGTCCGCCCTCGCCGGCCTGCGAGACCGTCCCCTGCATCCTCGGGCGACGCCCATGGCTTCGCCCGGACCCCCGATTCCCGCGGAGGCGCGGCCCTTCCAGCCCGGACCCGTTCGCTGGGATTCGGGCGACCTCCGGGCTCGCCTCCCCGGAACCCACCCACGAAACCGGGACTTCAGCCGGCGAGTGCGTGCCTTTCCCGGGGCGCCGCCCCGGATTCCCCACGGGCTGACCGCAGAGGAATACCGTACGGGGACGTGCAACACCTGCCACGTCCAGGGCGGATTTGCTCCGCGGTTCGGAGCCTACGCCCCGGTCACGCCGCACCCGGAGCTTTCCGAATGCCTCCAGTGTCACGCGCCCGACGCGCGGACGGTGGGCATTCAGCCGGGTGTGCCCACCCCGGACGGGATCTGCCTCCAGTGCCACGTGGATCCGGACGTCCGGGCGCCGATGTTCGTCGCTCTCGACTGGGTGCCGATGACGCCGCCGGAGCTGGACCAGCGCGCGATGCCCGAGAGCCCTCCCTGGATCCCGCACCGTCTTCAGCTCCGCGAGAACTGCGTGGCCTGCCACGGCGGCCCTTCGGCAATTCAGGAGATTCGCACCACTCATCCCGAGCGGACGGACTGCCGGTCGTGCCATGTACCCGCCCGGATGGAACACGAGGTGTTCGACGACGCGGTGGGGACAGCCGGAGTCACGGGAGGAGATGCCCGGTGATGCCCCGATCCCCGACGACTGCGGCCCGGACGACGACCCGGGCGCTCCCAACGGTCCTCCTCGTGGCTGCGCTGCTGGCCGCGTGCGGACCAGGAGACACGGACGGGACGGTCCTGCCGTCCAGCCGAACTCCGGACAACGCCGTGCAGGGGGTGCTGCCCACGCCCGGCCTCGATCCCGTACTTCCGGATCCTCTCCCGCCCGGTGAGCCGACCCTCCTCGAACCTCCCGGTATACAGGGTGTGGTCGCCGACACCGTACGGGGATGGACGGGACCCGGCGGCCGACCGTTCGAGGTCACGCTGCGCACCCAGGGAGCTGCGGCGCACCTTCACCAACAGATCGGCCGGGAAACCTTTCCGCTGGCGGCCCGCACGGAGGGCCTCACTCTGACCCAGTACCCCTGCACCGCGTGCCACCAGGGAGCGCAGGCATCGGGGGAGCTTCCGGTGGACGGGCATCCCGACATGCAGGCCGTCCATCCGGCCGGGGCCGAGTGCTCCACCTGTCACATCCTCGAGGCCGTCGAACGCCTGACCGTACCGCGCGGCGAGTCCGTGACCTTGGATCACGCGTACCAGCTCTGCGCCCAGTGCCACTTTCCGCAGTCGGACGCGTGGGCCGCGGGCATCCACGGAAAGCGACTGGAGGGCTGGTCCGGGCGTCGGGTGGTCATGAACTGTGCGGACTGCCACAACCCGCATGCGCCCTCAGTGGCGCCTCGCACACCCTACCCGGGACCGCGCTTTCCCTGATCGATGACGAGGTTCTTCCTATGAGCGACAGACGCGAAATGACCTTCGACGATGTCCTCCGCTTCGCGGCGGGCGAGGCGATCCGGGGTTCGGCGGGGGAGGATCCCAGATCCGACGTCGACCGCACGCCTGCCAGTGCTCCCTCGTCTGCGCCTCCCTCGGCCAGCGGATGCGGGTCAGGGTCGTGTGGGTGCCGGGAAGGAGGTGCGACGCCGGCCTCAGAGATCTCGGACGATGGATCCCGCAAAGCCGGAGACAACTCGGTTCTCGACAAGCCCGTGAACCGACGTGGGGCCCTCGGGATGATCTTCGGCGGGATGGCCGCCGGGGCCGCGGCCGTGAGCGCCTGCTCGCCCGCGAGCCTCGCCTCGGAGGAGGCCCGCGAGGCGCGGCTCCTGGAATGGGAGGAGTATCTCAAGGGAAACTTCCGCCTCATGAGCGACCAGGACAAAGCCGACACCATCCGTCGCCTGGAGCGCCTCTCGGAGATTCGCCGCGGGGTGGGCGTGCACATCGACTCCACCCCAGCGCAGCCGGGAGTCGTCTACGGCTACGCCTTCAACATTTCCAAGTGCCAGGGCTATCGGAACTGCGTGGAGGCGTGCGTCCAGGAGAACAACCTGGACCGTGAGACCAGCGCCCAGTACATCCGCATCTTCGAGATGGACAGCGGCCTCTCGGTGGACGACGTGGAACACGGCGACGCCACCTTCGACCACGAGGTTCCAGCCGCGGGCCACTTCTACCTGGGCACCCAGTGCTTCCAGTGCGCCAATCCCCCGTGCGTCGAGGTTTGTCCGGTCGGGGCCACGTGGCAGGAACCCGACGGGATCACGGTCGTGGACTACGACTGGTGCATCGGTTGCCGTTACTGCATGGCGGCCTGTCCGTACTGGGCGCGCCGGTTCAACTGGGCCGAGCCCGAGGTGCCGGCCCGTGAGCTGAATCCCAACCAGCACTACCTGGGGAACCGAGTCCGGAAGGCCGGCGTGGTGGAGAAGTGCACGTTCTGCATCCAGCGCACCCGGCAGGGCCGGCTTCCGGCCTGCGCTGAAGCCTGTCCCACGGGTGCCCGGGTGTTCGGCAACCTCCTCGACCCGGATTCGGAGATCCGGTGGGTGATCGAGAACAAGCGGGTCTTCCGCCTGAAGGAGGACCTGGAGACTGAACCCCGCTTCTGGTACTTCATGGATTAGGATGTCTCGACCAGATACCCTCTACCCGAAATCGCACCCGGAAGAGATGGGCCGCGTCGATGCGCCGCGACGGGGACTCCATCAGACCGCGCTGCATCTGAAGGCGTTCGTTCTCACCGCGCTCGACTCCGCGACTTCCGGGGAGCGACGCTACCACCTGTGGATGGGTGCGCTCACCATTGTCATGCTGGTGGGAGGGTACGCCTACTTTCTCCAGCTTCGCGACGGCCTGGCTGTGACGGGAATGACGGACCACGTGAGCTGGGGCCTCTACATCTCCAACTTCGCCTTCCTGGTCGGCCTGGCCGCCGCCGCGATGATGGTCGTTCTACCGGCCTACATCCTCGAGGACGTGGATTTTGGACAGGCCGTCCTCATGGCGGAAGGCGTCGCGGTCGCAGCACTCGTCATGTGCCTGGCGTTCGTCGTGGTGGACCTGGGCAACCCCTTCGCGAGCTGGCACCTCATCCCGGGGGTGGGGCTCCTGAACTGGCCTCGTTCGCTCCTCGCCTGGGACGTGATCGTCCTGAACGGATATCTGGCCCTGAACCTGGCCATCCCATTCTATCTGCTCTACAGCCGGTTCACGGGCAACAATCCGGACAAGGGAAAGTACGTCCCCTGGATCTACATTGCCGTCTTCTGGGCGGTGAGCATCCATTTGGTCACGGCATTCCTCTTCTCCGGACTTCCAGCGCGCCCGTTCTGGCACAACGCGCTCCTGGGGCCCCGCTTCTTGGCCTCAGCGTTCGCCGCCGGTCCGGCGTTCATGATCCTCCTCCTCTGGTTCATCCGCGCGAATACCGAGTATGACATTCGGGACGCCACGTTTGCCAAGCTGGCCATGATCACCGCGGTAGCCGCGCAGGTGAACCTGATCATGTTGGGCTCAGAGGTGTTCACCGAGTTCTACTTCTTCACGCACCACGCGGTAAGCGCCCAGTACCTCTTCTTCGGGCTGAATGGCCACAATGCCCTGGTCCCGTGGATCTGGGGCGCGATCATTCTGAACGTGGGGGCCACGGCGGTCCTAAGCATCCACCCGCTCCGCCGAAATTCTCGCTGGCTCATGCCCGCGTGCCTTCTTCTGTTCCTGGCCATCTGGACCGAAAAGGGGATGGGGTTGGTGATTCCCGGTTTCGTGCCCTCCCCGCTCGGAGAAATCGTGGAGTATGCCCCCACCTGGGTGGAGCTGGCCGTGACGGCAGGAATCTGGGCTCTGGGGCTGTTCATTCTCACCGTGCTGGTCCGCGTGGCGCTCCCGATCGAGTTGGGTAGAGTGCGAAGCCCATACCTGGCCGAGGCACCGGCGGCAGCCGGTGCAGGGGCAGCTGGTGCTGGTGCCGCAGCCCTTCCTCTTCCCGGCCCACCTCGCCCTCGCATGCGCCCGATTCTCCAGGGCATCCTCTGGCTCGCCGTCTACCTGGGGCTCGTCCTGGCGCCCCTCGTGGTCCTCGTCGTGGCGCCCACGCCGCCGGGGGGCGGGTTTTGGTGGGATGTGGCGATCGGCCTCGGGTTCGCGGGGTTGGTGATGATGGGGATCCAGTTCCTCCTCACCGCCCGCTTCCGGCGCGCCGCCGCTCCGTACGGCATCGACATCATCTACTACTTTCACCGGATGCTGGCGTACGCGCTCGTGGGGTTTGTCCTGGCACACCCGCTCATCCTCATCGCCATCAACCCGGCGCTCGGCTCATATCTGAATCCGCTCACCGCTCCGTGGGAGATGACTACGGGGCTGGCCGCCCTTCTCCTGCTTCTGGTCCTCGTGGCCACCTCGGTGTTCCGCAAGCAGTTCGGGATTCCGTACGAATGGTGGCGGTTGGCCCACCTGTTGGCCGGCGTGGTCGCAATCGCCCTCGCCTTCACGCATATCCTCCCCATCGCGCACTACACGGGAGTGCCCGTGGTCCGCAGGCTGTGGATCGGGATCGGGCTTACCCTCCTGGCGATCGTCGTCTGGGTACGGGTGTTCCGTCCCTGGGCCCTCCTCCTCAGGCCGTATCGGGTGACGAACGTACGTCCGGACCGAGGTGAGTCCTGGATTCTCTCACTGGAGCCGGAGGACCACGACGGGCTTCGCTTCCAGCCCGGGCAGTTCGCCTGGGTCACGCTGCGCGCCTCCCCTTTCGCCATGCGGGAGCATCCCTTCTCCTTCGCCTCGAGCCCGTCTCCGGACGGACGCCTCGAGTTCGCGATCAAGGAGCTGGGCGACTTCACCTTGACCGTGGGCACGATCGAGCCGGGAGAGGTCGGCTACGTGGACGGGCCGTATGGATCGTTCAGCATCGACCGGCACCCCGACGCCCCCGGCTACGTCTTCCTGGCCGGCGGCATCGGAATCGCGCCCATCGTCAGCATGCTCCGGGCGCTCGCCGAACGGGGGGACAGCCGACCGCACGTCCTGTTCACCGCCCATAGTGAGTGGGACCGCATCCCCCTGCGCGACGAGGTGGAGCGGCTCTCTGATGAACTGAATCTGAAGGTGATCCACGTCCTGGAAGAACCGCCGGCGGACTGGACCGGGGAAGTGGGTTGGATCACTCGAGAGCTGCTCGACCGGCACCTTCCAGGGAACCGGGGAGACCTCGTCTATTTCGCGTGTGGCCCGGTGCCCATGCTCCGGGCGGTCGAGTCGTTCCTCGGTGAGCTCGGGATCGGCTCGTCCAAGGTCCACTCCGAGCTCTTCGACCTGGTTTGAGGGGGAGTCCGAGATGATGCGGGAGTCACTGGCCCGAGCCGCAGCCCTCGGAACGACCGTGGCTGTGACCGCGGCGGTCGGGACGTTCGCCGCTCTGCAGCAGCGGGCACCCGACGTCCCGCCTCGTCCCCCCGCGGAACGGCCAGCGGATCCGGACGTGGCGGGGGCCGACACCCCCCTCGCTCTCGTCGACCGGGGGAGATCGGTCTACGGCGACTCGGGGTGTGCAACCTGTCACTCGATCGCCGGCCAGGGCAGCCCTCGATTCCCGCTGGACGGCGTGGGCAGTCGGCTTTCCACCCAGGAGATCCGGCTCTGGATCGTGGTGCCCCAGCAGATCCGGCCCGGCGTGCGAAAGCCCGCCTACGATCATCTCAGCGAGGAGGAGCTGGCGGCCCTCATCGCGTACATGGAGAGCGTGTAGCGCTTCGGTGGTGGGAATTCACCTGAGCGCTACCCCAACTCCTCTCCGCTCACCAGGGCTCGAGCCTCCTGCGACGGAGGGTCGTCCAGAAGACTCCGGGTCGGCCCCGACGCGAGCACCCGGCCCCGATCAAGGAGCACCAGCCAGTCGGACAGCTTGCGTACGTCCTCGAGGGAATGGGTGACGAGAATCATCGGCACGCCTGTGCGCTCGTGAAGGGAACGGAGCGCAGCTCGCAGCTCGCGGCGCACCCTGAAGTCCAGGGCGGCGAAGGGTTCGTCCAGCAGGAGGAGCTCCGGCTCCGGAGCGAGGGCCCGGGCGAGGGCCACGCGTTGCCGCTCGCCCCCGGAGAGCTCGCGGGGTCGACGTTCTCCGTAACCTTCGAGGCCGGTCATCGCGAGGAGCTTCTCAATCCGCCGGGTGCGCTCGATCCGTGATCGGTCACAAAGCCCGTAGCCAACGTTCGCTTCCACGCTCATGTGCGGAAAGAGGGCGTATTCCTGGAAGACGATGCCCACCCTTCGCTCCCGAGGAGGGACGTTCAGTCCGGCATCGGAATCGAGAAGGATCCTCCGGTCCAGTCGGATCCGCCCCGAGCCTGGGTCCTCGAGTCCCGCGAGGTGTCGGAGAGTCAGGCTCTTTCCGGCCCCCGAGGGACCGAAGAGTGCGGTGACGCCCGCCGAGGTTCGGAAGGCCACGTCCAGCTCGAAGTCTCCCGCACGGGCCTTGAGCACCGTTTCGACGGTCACCGATTGGCGTTGGGCGGGCGCTTCCACGGCCGTCCTGCTCGACCCCGTCACCAGCTCGGGGTCCGGCCGACCCGCGTGAGAAGGAAGAGCACTCCCGCGGTGGTGAAAGCGAGCGCGATGGCCAGGACGTTGGCCTCCTGCATCCGACCCGCCTGGACCATGTCGTAGATGGCGATGCTCCCGGTACGGGTCCGGCCGGGGATGCTGCCGGCCACCATGACCGTGGCACCGAACTCTCCCACGGCCCTGGCGAAGGCGAGGGCGAGTCCCGCGAGGACGGCCCGCCAGGCGAGCGGCAGGGTGATGGTCAGCCAGATCGCCAGCTCGCTCCGCCCCAGCGTCCTCGCTGCTTCCACATAGGCCGGGTCGACCTGCTCGAATCCGGCCTGAGCCGCCCGGATCAAGAAGGGAGCGGAGGCCACGAAGGCGGCGATCACCGCCGCTGTCTGCGTGAAGACGATGCGGCCGAGGCCCAGGGTCTCGGCCAACCAGCCCACGGGTCCACCCTGGCCGACGACGATGAGCAGGTAGTAGCCGAGAACGGTGGGCGGCAGAACCATCGGAAGCAGGATGAGGATCGTGAGCAGGTCTCTGGCGGGGAGGGTCCTGCGCGCGAGGAGCCAGGCCAGTGGCAAGCCCATCACCAGACCGAGGACGGTGGCGTTCATGGCAATCCAGAACGAGAGGGCGAGAGGAGGAAGCTCCATCGATCAGTTCCGCTGCACTCTTCCGTCGTGACTGGACAACGGTGCCGCCGCCCCCGGCGAGGCTACGACCTCGGAAGGCGGAGGCTCGAAGCCGTACCGCGCCAAGATCTCCTGACCGTCCGGGGAGAGCACGAATTCGAGGAAGGCACGGGCCTGACCTGGCCGGTTGCTTCCCGACACGATACCGGCGACCTGAAGCATGGGCGGATGCAGTGCATCGTCGACG
>SLCK01000011.1 GCA_007125845.1 Gemmatimonadota bacterium | reverse complement strand
TGGAAGTGGAGTTGATCAGCCCGATCGCGATGGAGAAAGAGCTGAGGTTCGCGATTCGGGAGGGCGGCCGCACGGTGGGTGCGGGCGTCGTCACCGAGATCCTCGACTGACCTAGCGGAGATCACCATGCCGCGCGACAAGATCACCCTCGCATGTCCGAAGTGCGAGGAGCGGAATTACAACCTCACGAAGAACAAGCGGCTCCATCCCGAGCGGGTGGAGTACCGAAAGTTCTGCCGTCGCTGCAGGGAGCACACGCTCCACAAGGAGACGAAGTAGTCAGGCATGGTCGCTCAACTCAAGAAGACTGGCGAATTTTTGGAGGAGTGCTGGGTCGAACTCCAGCGGGTCACGTGGCCCGACTGGCCCCAGCTCAAGAACGCGACACTCGTCGTGATCGTCTTCTGCCTCATGGTTTCCCTGGTCATCTGGGTCATGGACATCGCCTCGCGGTTCTTGATCGACTTCATCATGGGACTCTTCGGAGCCTGAGGAGCGAGCATGGCGGAGGCGAAGTGGTATGCGGTGCAGAGCTATTCGGGCCATGAGAACAAGGTCCAGCGGCTCGTGCAGCGAAAGATCGATGAGGAGCCGGGGGATGAGCCGGAGGACAAGGAGATCCAGGAGGTCCTCGTTCCTACCCAGGAGGTCATGGAGATCCGCAACGGAAAGCGGGTTGCGGTCACCAGGCGCCTCTACCCCGGGTACGTCCTGATCAAGATGATCCTGAATGATCGGACCCAGCACCTGATCAGCAACATACAGGGGATCATCAAGTTCGTAGGCTCTGGTCCCGAGCCGCAGCCCCTCCGCCAGGAGGAGATCAACAAGATCCTGGGGGTGAAGGTAGAGGGAGAGGACGAGGAGGAAGAGGACGTGCCCTTCCACGTCGGTCAGGTCGTGGAGGTGATGTCGGGCCCGTTCACGGACTTCTCCGGGACGATCCAGGAAGTCTACCCCGACAAGGGCAAGGTGAAGGTCGAGGTGTCCCTCTTCGGGCGCCCGACCTCGGTGGAGCTGGATTTCACGCAGCTACAGGGATACTAGAAAAGCGCTATGGCGAAAAAAGTCATCGGCTTCATCAAGCTTCACGTTCCCGGTGGACAGGCCAACCCGGCCCCCCCGGTCGGACCGGCGCTCGGTCAGCACGGCGTGAACATCATGGAGTTCTGCAAGCAATTCAACGCCCAGACGCAGCAGAGTCAGGGCGTCACCGTACCGGTGGAGATCACCGTGTACGGCGATCGCTCTTTCTCGTTCATCACCAAGACTCCGCCCGCATCCGTCCTGCTCAAGCAGGCAGCCGGGATCGGGAAGGGTTCGGGGGTACCGAACCGCGACAAGGTCGCCACCGTCACCCGCGACCAGCTTCGCGAGATTGCGGAGACCAAGTTGCAGGACCTGAACACTCAGGACGTGGATTCGGCCGTCGAGATGATCGCCGGGACCGCTCGCAGCATGGGAATACTCGTAGAAGGTTAGGGAACCCGTACGGGGTGACCCACCGGCCTCAGGAGCCGGCATCCGCTGAACCACCCGATGTGAACCGCCATGGGTGGGAGGATGCAACTGGACGGTTCGACACGGAATGCCAAAGCAAGGAAAGAAGTACCAGGATGCGAGAGCCAAGGTGCCTCGAGGGGTCAAGTTCGATCCCCGGGGGGCCGTCGAGCTCGTGAAGGAACTCTCCTACGCCCGGTTTGACGAGTCGGTTGAGTTGGCCGCTCGCCTGAGCGTCGATCCTCGGCAGGCCGACCAGATCGTGCGCGGCACCGTCGTGCTTCCGCACGGGACAGGGAAGGTGACCCGGGTGCTCGTTATCGCCGAGGGCGAGAAGGCCCAGGATGCCGAGGCTGCGGGCGCCGACTACGTGGGGGCCGAGTACGCCCAGAAGATCCAGGAGGGTTGGCTCGACTTCGATGTCGTGGTGACCACCCCGGATCAGATGGGAAAGGTGGGCCCCCTCGGACGCATCCTCGGTCCCCGCGGCTTGATGCCGACGCCGAAGGCAGGCACGGTGACCATGGACGTGGCCAAGGCCGTCTCGGACATCAAGGCGGGGAAGATCGAATTCCGGGTGGACCGCACCGGGAACGTGCACGCCCCGATTGGTAAGGTCTCCTTCGACGCCGAGATGCTCGAAGAGAATCTGCAGGCCTTCATGGATGCGATCGTGCGGGCCCGTCCCGCCGCCGCGAAGGGAGGATATGTGCTGAGCGTGACGTTGTCGAGCACGATGGGGCCCGGCATTCCCCTTGACGAGCACACCTATCGGCGGAGGGTGGCCTGATGAAGCGCGCGAGGAAAGAGACCTTCGTCGCTGAGTTCCAGGAGCAGTTGAAGACCACACCGGTCTTCTACCTCACGGACTTCAGCGGCCTCGACGTAAAATCGATGACCCAGCTTCGGCGCCGGTTGCGCGAGTCCGGGGCGGAATACCTCGTGGTCAAGAATCGCCTCGTCTTGAGGGCTCTCCAGGGTCTCGACGAGGACTTCCCGGACCTGAGCGAACACCTCACCGGCCCGACCGGGGTGGTCATTGCCGGAGACGGACCGGTCGAGCCGGCGAAGGCACTGAGGGAATTTTCGAAGGAGCACAACGACAGGCCCGTGTTCAAGGTAGGGCTGGTGGACCGTCGGCTCGTGGCCGAGGGGCAGTTCGAACAGTTGGCGAAGCTACCTCCACGAGAGGAGCTCCTCGCACAGCTTGCCGGTGTGCTGGAGGCTCCGCTCTCCGGCTTCGTCGGGGCGCTCGAAGGGAAGGTGCAGGAGGCGGCGGGCCTGTTCGAGGCCCTCCGCGAGAAGAAGGCGCAGGAGGCCGCGTAGAGCGGGTCTGGCCGAACAGGAGACCGGGGAACACTCAAGGAGACGATAGAGGACCATGGCTACCAATCAGGAAGAACTTCTCGAGACTATCGGGAACATGACGGTGCTCGAGCTCGCTGAGTTCGTGGACGCATTCAAGGAAAAGTTCAACGTCACGGCCGCGGCCGTGGCCGCCGCCCCGGCTGCGGCCGGCGCCGCCGTCGAAGCCGAGGAGGAGAAGGACGAATTCGACGTCGTTCTCGAGTCGGTCGGCGACAAGAAGATCCAGGTCATCAAGGCGATCCGCGAGGTGACGAGCCTGGGGCTCAAGGAAGCGAAGGATCTCGTCGACGGAGCTCCGGCCACCGTCAAGGAGGCCGTTTCCAAGGAGGAGGCCGAGGAGATCAAGGCCAAGCTCGAGGAAAACGGCGCCGGGGTCGCGCTCAAGTAGGACGATGATCGGAGGAGCGGTCGGTCCCGGTTTGGGGCCGACCGATCGAGCCGACTGGACTGCGGTAGCCCAGACGGCTTCGCCGCTCGCTCGTAGCTGAATTCCATGTCGTCGGACACGCCTCGGCGGTCCGACTCGATGCAAGGGGGAATCCCGTTGGAGACTCGGAACGCTTCCCGGCCTGCAGTGAACTTCGCGAAGCTGGAACCGATCATGCCGATGCCGGACCTCCTCGACGTCCAGGTACGGTCGTTCGAGAATCTGGTGAGGAGGGAGGAGGACCCGGAGAAGCAGTGGGACTTCAGCCTCGATCGGGTGTTCGGGGAGATCTTCCCGATCTCCGATGTGAACGAGAACTTCTCACTCGAATACGTCTCGGCGGAGCTGGGTGAGCCGAAGTATTCAGTCGAGGAGTGCATCGAGCGGGACATGACGTACGCTTCTCCGCTAAAGGCGGTCCTCCGCCTGGTCGTGTGGGAGGAGCTCGAGGACGAGGACGAGGAGCGTCGCCCGAAGGACATCATCGAGAAGGAGGTCTATCTGGGCGACCTCCCGCTGCTCACCGAGCTGGGCACCTTCATCATCAATGGTGCCGAGAGGGTGGTGGTGAGTCAGCTCCATCGTTCACCCGGGGTGGTGTTCGAGGAGAACATCCATCCGAACGGGTCGCGACTCCATAGCGCCAGGATCATCCCGTTCAGGGGCTCCTGGGTGGAGTTCACGATCGATATCAACGACATCTGCTACGTCCACATCGACAAGAAGAAGAAGTTTCCCGCCACGGCCCTGTTGCGGGCCTTTGGCTACGGGGAGACTTCGGAGCTCTTCGAGCTCTTCTACGGTGTGGAGGCGGTCTCGCTCAAGAAGGCCCATTTCGAGGCCAATTCCGAGCTGGAAGGGGCGGTGCTGGCCGAGGAAGTCGTGGACTCCGAGACCGGAGAGATCGTGCTCGAGGGCGGTGCCGAGCTCACGGACGAAGCGCTCAAGCGGCTCCAGAGGACCGGCAAGAAGAAGATCCGGATCTACACCTCGGAGGTGAAGTCCGAGCGCGGTCAGAGCCACATCGTGAAGCGCACGGTGCAGAAGGATCCCACGAGCTCGGAGGAGGAGGCGCTCTATGCGATCTACTCGCTCCTGCGGCCGGGGGAGGCTCCCAATGTCGAGACCGCACGGGAGGCGGTGGATCGCGTCTTTTTCAGCCCCAAGCGCTACGATCTGGGTCGAGTGGGACGCTACAAGATCAATCAGCGGCTCGGGCTCGACACGCCCCGGTCCACCACCGTGCTCACACGGGAAGACTTCGTCGCGATCTTCCGCTACCTGATCGACCTGAACGAAGGTCGGGGATTCACGGACGACATCGACCATCTCGGGAACCGGAGGGTCCGGACTGTGGGGGAGCTGATCGCGAATCAGCTTTCCGTCGGTCTGTCCCGGATGGCGAGGCTCGTACGCGAGCGCATGTCGATCAACACCGATCCCGAGAAGATCTCGATCGACGATCTCGTGAACGCGCGCACTGTGTCTGCGGTGATCCAGGCCTTCTTCGGTTCGTCGCAGCTGTCCCAGTTCATGGACCAGACGAACCCGCTGGGGGAGATGACCCACAAACGTCGGGTCTCGGCACTCGGCCCGGGTGGGCTCTCCCGCGAGCGAGCGGGGTTCGAGGTGCGCGACGTCCACTACTCCCACTACGGACGTCTTTGCCCGGTGGAGACGCCGGAGGGACCCAACATCGGTCTGATCTCTTCGCTCACCACCAACGCCCGGGTGAACGAGTTGGGGTTCATCGAGACCCCCTATCGGAAGGTGGTGGACGGGAAGGTCACCGACGAGATCGAGTGGCTCTCCGCGAATGAGGAAGAGGAGGTGCGGATCGCTCAGGCGAACGCCCCGTTGGGTCCGGACGGGTCCTTCCTCAATGAGTTCGTGCTCTGCCGGGAGCGTGGCGACTTTCCCCTCCTCGGCGCGGAAGACATCGACTACATGGACGTGGCCACCGACCAGCTTGTCTCGGTCGCGGCGGCCCTGATCCCCTTCCTGGAGCACGACGACGCGAACCGGGCGCTGATGGGCTCGAACATGCAGCGCCAGGCTGTCCCGCTGCTGTTCACCGACGCTCCCCTGGTCGGGACGGGTCTCGAAGCGAAGGTGGCGCGGGACTCGGGTGCGGTCATCACGGCGGAGCGGGGTGGCGAGATCCTGCAGGTGACCGCCGACGAGATCGTCATCGACACCGGCTCGGTCGGGGCGAAGGACACCGACGAGCCGCTCGCGAAGCTGTCGCAGTTCGACCGTTACCGTCTCAAGAAGTTCTGGAGGACGAACCAGGACACAGCGATCAACCAACGTCCTCTGGTCACGAAGGGCCAGGCGGTGGAGGCGGCTGAGATCATCGCGGACGGACCCTCCACGGAGCATGGGGAGCTGGCGCTCGGTCGCAATCTGACCGTCGCCTTCATGCCCTGGTTCGGCCACAACTTCGAGGACGCGGTCGTGCTGTCCGAGCGGCTGGTGAAGGACGACTCGCTGACCTCGATCCACATCCAGGAGATGGAGCTCCACGTCCGAGACACGAAGCGTGGGATGGAGGAGATCACCCGAGAGCTTCCGAACGTGTCGGAGGATGCGCTCGTCGATCTGGACGGGCGGGGCATTGTCCGCATCGGGGCGCGGGTGAAGTCCGGAGACATTCTCTGTGGAAAGATCACGCCGAAGGGTGAGACCGAGCTCTCTCCGGAGGAAAAGCTCCTGACGGCGATCTTCGGCGAGAAGGCGAAGGACGTGAAGGACTCCTCGCTCCGGATTCCACCCGGGATGAGCGGCGACGTCATCGACGTGAAAGTCTTCTCGCGGCGCATCGACGATCCGCTCCTCGAAAAGGAGCACGGGGCAAAGATCGGTGAGCTCAGGCAGTGGGAGAGGAATGAGGTCCAAAGGATCGCGGAGGCGCGAGACGAGGAGCTACTCGAGCTGCTTCACCTCCAGACGGTGGCCCTCCTCCTGCGGAAGGGGACGGTGGAGCCGCTCGTCGAGGAAGGGACCAAGCTCACGAAGGGCGAGCTGGACGCCTTGAACCTCAGGAAGATCGATCTGCAGACGTTGAAGGTGCAGAACAAAGAGGTCTCGGAGCGCATTCGAAGGCTCGTCGATGAAGCACAGCGGCGTATCGATCAGGTGAAGGCGCGCACCGAGGAGCAGATTGACAAGGTTTTCCAGCCCGACGAGCTGCCCCCCGGAGTGGTTCAACTCGTCAAGGTCTACATTGCCGAGAAGCGGAAGATCGCGGTCGGCGACAAGATGGCGGGACGGCACGGAAACAAGGGCATCATCGCCCGGATCGCGCCCGAAGAGGACATGCCCTTCCTCCCGGACGGATCGAGCGTAGACATCGTGCTCAATCCGCTGGGGGTCCCTTCCAGAATGAATGTGGGCCAGGTGCTCGAGACGCATCTGGGTTGGGCATCCCGCATCCTGGGCTTCGAGTCCAAGACCCCGGTGTTCCAGGGTGCCTCGGAGGACGAGGTGGGGCTCTTCCTGAAGGTGGCCGGGCTCAAGTGGGTCCGAGACGCGAAGCGCATCGGGGCCGAGTTCCCCGTCCAGGGAGAGGCGGACATCCACGAGCTGCTGCGGGCCGTGACCGCGAAATCTGAGCAAGAGGGGCTGGAGCCGAAGTGGGTTGCGGTGCCGGATGAACCGGCCACCAATGGCCAGGATCCAGACCACGGGGTGCGCGGTCTGGGACGTCCATTGGACGAGTATCTCGGGGACACGCTCCCGAAGGAGTCCAGGCGCCTCTTCGATGGGCTCGCCCGCTTCGTCATCGAGGGCGCGGAAGAGTGGGCCGAGCGGGAGGGGAGCTCCCTGGACGTGGAGTTTCCGAAAGTCGCAGCGATCGCGAAGCAGAAGAAGGTGACCGAAGGGCTGGATGCCGCCGTGGTGGAGTTCATGCTCAGGGCCGGTATCCGCCCTGACGGCAAGATCTGGCTGCGAGACGGCCGGAGCGGGCGGCGCTTCGATTTCCCGATCACTGTAGGCATGATCTACATGCTCAAGCTGGCGCACCTCGTGGACGACAAGATCCACGCCCGGAGCATCGGCCCCTATTCCCTGGTCACACAGCAGCCGCTGGCCGGTAAGGCGCAGTTCGGCGGACAGCGGTTCGGGGAGATGGAGGTCTGGGCATTGGAGGCCTACGGCGCGGCTCACACCCTGCAGGAGATCCTGACGGTGAAGTCCGACGATGTCACCGGCCGCTCCAAGGTGTACGAAGCCATCGTGAAGGGCGAGAACCTGCCGGATCCTGGAGTGCCCGAGTCCTTCAACGTCCTGGTGAAGGAGTTGCAGGCTCTGGGGCTCTCGGTGACGTTGGGCCGGGAGGAATAGCCCGTCCCTTGAGCGATATCGACGCTCTTCGCGCCGCGGTCGGGATCTCCGGCGCAATCGGCAAAAGAACACCTACTACTTCTGGGGTATCCGAAGCATGATCGACTTTCCCCGCTCCCGCGATTCACGAGACGCCGACTTCGACTTCATCCAGCTCAAGGTGGCTTCCGCCGAGGAGATCCGGAGCTGGTCGTACGGGGAGGTGACGAAGCCGGAGACGATCAACTACCGCTCCTTCAAGCCGGAGAAGGACGGTCTCTTCTGCGAGCGGATCTTCGGGCCCGTGAAGGACTGGGAGTGCCACTGCGGAAAGTTCAAGCGAATCCGCTTCCGCGGACACGTCTGCGACCGGTGCGGCGTGGAGGTCACACTCTCCAAGGTTCGCCGGGAGCGAATGGGCCACATCGAGCTGGCCGTTCCCGTCTGCCACATCTGGTTCTTCAAGACTCTCCCGTCCCAGCTCGGGTACCTGGTGGGAATGTCGCTCCGCGACCTCGAGAAGGTCATCTACTACGCGTCCTACGTCGTCGTGGATCCGGGGAAGCAAGACCTGGAGTTCCTGGATCTCCTCGACGAGGACGAGTATTACGATCTCCGGGTAAAGGCCCGGGAGGAGGGGGACGAGCAGTTTCGGGCGGAGATCGGGGCCGAGGCGGTGCGAGCTCTGCTCAAGCTGCTCGACACCCCTGAGCGGCCCGTCGCACAGAAGAACAAGGATGGAAAGGGACTCGACCGCCTTGCCGATTGGCTGCGTCACGAGATCCGAACCGAGACGTCGCAGCACCGCAAGAAGAAGAAGCTCAAGCGGCTCAAGGTCGTCGACGCCCTTCGGAACTCCGGAGTCAATCCGGACGACCGAAACCGGCCGGAATGGATGGTCATGGACGTCGTGCCGGTCATCCCGCCGGATCTGCGTCCTCTGGTGCCCCTCGATGGCGGGCGCTTTGCGACCTCCGATTTGAACGACCTGTATCGCCGGGTCATCAATCGGAACAACCGCCTGAAGAAGCTGATCGAGATGCGGGCCCCGGAGGTGATCCTCCGCAACGAGAAGAGGATGTTGCAGGAGGCCGTCGACGCGCTCTTCGACAACGGACGCCGATCGAAGGCGATCCGCGGCAGGGGGAAGCGTCCGCTCAAGTCGCTCTCCGACATGCTCAAGGGCAAGCAGGGGCGGTTCCGCCAGAACCTCCTCGGAAAGCGAGTCGACTATTCCGGCCGGTCGGTGATCGTGGTCGGACCCGAGCTCAAGCTGCACCAGTGTGGGCTTCCCAAGGCGATGGCCGTCGAGCTCTTCAAGCCCTTCATCATCCACGAGCTGGAGAGGAGGGGGGAAGCCGAGACGGTCAAGCGAGCGAAGAAGATCGTCGAACGCGACGACGCCAAAGTGTACGAGGTGCTCGAGGACATCATTCGCGATCATCCCGTCCTCCTGAACCGGGCCCCCACCCTCCACCGCCTGGGGATCCAGGCCTTCGAGCCGGTGCTCGTGGAGGGGAAGGCGATTCGGGTGCACCCGCTCGTCTGTGCCGCCTTCAACGCCGACTTCGACGGCGACCAGATGGCCGTGCACCTGCCGCTCTCTTTCGAGGCGCAGCTCGAGGCGCGTGTCCTCATGCTCTCGTCGAACAACATCTTGCTTCCGTCGAACGGGCGCCCGGTAGCGGCTCCCACGCAGGACATGGTGATCGGGGCCTACTACCTCACCACCGCTCCCCTCGAGATCCAGGATCTGGAGAAGAAGGTGACGGACGCGGGCGCGGGCAAGGCCGCGCGCAAGAAGGCCCAGGACGAGCTGGAGGCCGCGTATGCCGATGCGCCTCACTACGGCAGCTACGGCGACGTGGAGATGGCGCTCGCCGGGGAGCGGGTTTCGTTCAACTCGATTTGCTGGTTCTGGTTCTCCCCACCCCGGAAGGGTGATGAGGGAGAGGAGCCGTCCCGAGGAGGACGCTGGATTCCGACCACGGTGGGGCGGGTCTTCTTCAACTCCATCATCCCGGACGAGCTGGGGTATCTGAATCGCTCCTTCGGGAAGAGGGAGCTCGGGGATCTCGTCTTCTCCTGCTTCAGGGAGGTCGGGCTCGGCCGTACCACGGAGTTCCTGGACCACCTCAAGGACTTCGGGTTCCGGTACGCGACCATGGGAGGGGTGAGCGTCGGGATCGACGACATGGAGGTGCCGCCCGAGAAGGTCGAGATCCTGCGCGAGGCGGAGGAGCAGGTCACGCGCTTCCAGAGGGCGTACGCTTCCGGATTCATCTCGAATGGGGAGCGCTACAACAAGGTCATCGACACCTGGACCCATGCCAACAACGACGTGGCGGACGCCATGGTGCGGCGTCTGGAGCGATCGAAGGGCGGGTACAACCCGGTCTACATGATGATGGTGTCGGGGGCGCGCGGAAACCGGGATCAGATGCGCCAGCTCGCCGGGATGAGGGGCCTGATGGCGAAGCCTCAGAAGAAGCTGACCGGCGGGATCGGGGAGATCATCGAGAGCCCGATCAAGTCGAACTTCCGCGAGGGATTGAGCGTGGTGGAGTACTTCATCTCCACCCACGGGGCCCGCAAAGGGCTGGCCGACACGGCGCTCAAGACCGCCGACGCGGGGTACCTGACGCGTCGGCTGGTCGACGTTTCCCAGGACGTCACCGTGACCGAAGAGGATTGCGGTACGATTCTCGGACTCGAGATGACCGCGCTCAAAGAGGGTGAGGACATCATCGAGCCGCTCAAGGACCGGATTGTGGGGAACGTCGCCCTCGAGACGGTGGTGGATCCCTTCGACGAGGAGCTTCTCGTCGAAGCCGGGCAGATGGTCACGGAGCGCGCCGCCGATGCGATCGAGGACGCCGGCATCCAGGGCGTGAGGATTCGTTCGGTGCTCACGTGCGAAGCGCGCCGCGGCGTGTGCCGCACGTGCTACGGACGCAACCTGGCGACGATGAACCGCGTGGACATCGGCGAGGCCGTCGGGATTCTCGCCGCCCAGTCGATCGGAGAACCCGGCACTCAGCTCACGCTGAGAACCTTCCACATCGGAGGGACCGCCTCGCGAATCGCGGCCCAGACCCAACGGAAGTCGAAGATGGACGGAGTGGTGACGCTCGAGCGCGTCAATTCCGTCGAGGACGTCGATGGAAACCAGGTGGTGACCTCGCGTGAGGGCCAGATCGTTTTGAAGACCGAGAGCGGTCAAGTGCGCAGCCGACTTTCCGTCCCCTACGGGGCACAACTCGCGGTGACCGAGGGTGAGGATATCGAGGCTGGCGACCTGCTCTTCAGCTGGGATCCCTATTCCGAGCCGATCGTGGCGGATGCTCCCGGAGAGGTTCGCTTCGTCGACATCATCGAGGAACAGACGATGAGGGAGGAGCTCGACGAATCGACGGGCCGCCGGCAGATGGTGATCACCGAGGATCGGAACAAGAAGCTCCATCCCACGATCCAGATCTGGACGACGGCGAAGACTCCGGAGAAGCAGCGTGAGTTCATCGTGCCGGTCGGGGCTCAGATCATCGTGAAGGACGGTGAGAAGGTCAAACCTGGAGCGACTCTGGCCAAGATCAGCCGCGAAGTCTATAAGACCCGCGACATCACGGGCGGTCTCCCCAGGGTGGCCGAGCTTTTCGAGGCGCGTCGTCCGAAGGACCCCGCGGTGATCACCGAGATCGACGGTGATGTCAGGTTCGGCGACATCAAGAGGGGGAAGCGCGAGGTGATCGTGCAGCCGGAGTCCGGACCGGAACGCACCTACGAGGTGCCGGTCGGGAAGCACATGCGCGTCCACGAGGGAGACCAGGTGCGTGCGGGAGACCGGCTCTCGGAGGGGCCCATCAACCCGCACGACATCCTTCGAATCAAGGGGCCCCGGGCCGTCCAGGAATACCTCCTGAACGAGATCCAGGAAGTCTATCGCCTCCAGGGCGTGAAGATCAACGACAAGCACATCGGGGTCATCGTTCGTCAGATGCTCCAGAAAGTGCGCATCACGGATCCCGGAGACACGCAGTTCCTCGAGGGCGAGAACGTGGATCGCGTGGAGTTCAGGGAGGCGAATCAGAGGACGCTGGAGGGCGGGGGCAAGCCCGCCCGCTCCGAGCCGCTGCTGCTCGGAATCACGAAGGCGAGCTTGACCACGGAGTCGTTCATCTCGGCGGCCTCCTTCCAGGAGACCACCCGGGTGTTGACGGATGCGGCGGTCCGCGGAGCACGTGATGATCTGAAGGGGCTGAAGGAGAACATCATCATCGGCCATCTCATTCCTGCGGGCACCGGCATTCACCGGTACTCGGACATCGAGTTCATGGTCGAGGAGCGGTACTACGATCAGGAGGTGTTGCCGCTGTCCGAGCCTGAGGGATTGATTCCCGGACTCGAGGAGGAGACAGCCGAGGAGGCTACGGTCGACTGAGTCGGAGGCAGGTGCGGGATTCTTCGGACAGTCGTCCGTAGGTGGCCGACTGGGTGAGGACCGAAGTGAAGCGGCGCGCTGCGGGAGGAGAGTCTCTCGCAGCGCGCCGTTTTTCTGGCAGATATCGAAGGGCTGGTGGCCCTCTTGAGCTCACCCCGGGTTGGCGCCTTCGGAGGAGGGCTCGGGCGACTCGACCTTCTTTCGCCACCCGCGAAAGGTACCGAGCACCCTTACGGAGCGCGCGCGCTCTCGAGCTGCCGCGAGCGCCCGAGCCACCCCCCCGGACTCCGGATTGCCCTGAAACTCGAGGATGAATCGGTAGCTCCAGGGCGTGGGTCCCGGGCGAGACTCCACTTTCGAGAGGTTTACGCCTTCGCGGGCCATCGGCAGGAGCACATCGACGAGGGAGCCGGGCCGGTCTTCGGTCTCGACCAGGAGGACCGTCTTCCAGTCGAGATCCGGGTCCCTTCCTTCCCTGGGGAGCGGATCTCCGTCCTCCCTGCGAATCACGAGGAAGCGGGTCTGATTGTCGGAGCGGTCCTGGACGTCCGCCGCAAGGACCTGGAGGTCGTAACGCTCCGCAGCCTGCTGGGCGGCGATTGCGCCCACCGTGGGGTCTCCCTTCCGGGCGACCTCCCGGGCCGCACCGGCCGTATCGTAGACCGCCAGGGCTTCGACATGCGGATGCCTGGAGAGAAAGTCACCGCACTGCGCGAGCGCCACGGGGTGGGAAATGACACGGCGCAGAGTTTCGATGCGCGCTTCGGACACGCCGAGCAGGAAGTGGCGGATCGGCCGGATGACTTCGCCCACGACCGCTATTCCCGGCTCCGTGAGCACGTCGTAGGCAGGTTGCACCGACCCCGCGAGTGTGTTCTCCACCGGCAGGAGGCCCGCCGGGACCCGGCCGGACCGGACGGCCTCTCCCACTTCGCGGAATTCCCGACAGGGGAGAGGACGCACCTCGGGCCCGAACCAGGTGCGCACCGCGTCCTCGCTGAACGCGCCCAGCTCGCCCTGGAAGGCCACTTCGCCCTGGAAGCTCTCCTCGACCGTCATCGGGCGGCGTGCCCTTCGCTCAGTTCCGGGACTCGACCTTCACGCTCCCGCTCGAAGCGCTCGATGTCTTCGAGGTGCCGGAGGGTGAGGTCGATGTCGTCCAGTCCCTCGAGGAGACAGTTCCGGCGGAATTCGTCGACCTCGAATTCCGCCTCAAATCCGGCTTCGTCCCTCACTCGACGGGCCTCGAGGTCGACTTCCACATGGTGACCGGGTCTCTCCACTGCGCGGTCCATCAACACCCGGACCTGTTCCTCGGGAAGGGAGACCGGCACGAGGCCGTTCTGGAAACAATTGCTCTGGAAGATGTCGGCGAAGCTCGGGGCGATGACGGCCCTGATCCCAAAGTCGGCCAAGGCCCAGGCCGCGTGCTCGCGGGAAGAGCCGCACCCGAAGTTGCGGCCGGCGATCAGGATTGGGGCACGTTCGAATTCCTCGCGATTCAGCACGAAGTCCGGGTCCGGAGTCCCATCCTCGAGGTACCTCCAGTCGTAGAAGAGGACCTTTCCGTACCCCGACTTCTCGACCCTCTTAAGAAACTGCTTCGGCACGATCTGGTCCGTGTCGACGTCGACACGGTCGAGAGGGATCGCCGGTCCCTCGACCTTACGGAACGGCTTCATCGCTCGATTCCCTCCCATTTACGGATGTCCACAAATCGACCCTCCACCGCCGCTGCGGCGGCCATCGCCGGGCTCACGAGATGGGTTCGCCCGCCCCGCCCCTGACGCCCCTCGAAGTTGCGGTTGGAGGTCGAGGCACAGCGCTCGCCCGGCCCGAGGATGTCGGGGTTCATGCCGAGGCACATGGAGCACCCGGCCTCTCGCCACTCGAATCCAGCCTCGAGGAAGATCCGGTCGAGCCCTTCCGCCTCCGCGGTCCGCTTCACCTGCGTGGAGCCTGGCACGACCATCGCCCGGAGATCGGGGTGGACCTTCCGTCCTTCGACGATCTGCGCGGCGCTCCGGAGATCCTCGATTCGCGCATTCGTGCACGATCCGATGAAGATACGATCCAGGCGAATCTCCTCGATCGGAGTGCCCGGGACCAGGTCCATGTATTCCAGCGCACGCCGCGCCGCTGCCCGATCGTCGGAGTTCTCGAGCGCGTCGGGATCCGGTACCCGTCCCGTGACCGGCACGACCATCCCCGGATTGGTGCCCCAGGTCACGTTCGGTGCGAGCTCGGAGGCGTCGAGGCGCACGACCCGGTCGAACCGCGCCCCGGGGTCCGAGGCCAGGCGTCTCCATTCCTCGACGGCGGTATCGAAGTGCTGTCCCTTCGGCGCGTGAGGTCGCCCTCGGACGTACTCGAAGGTGGTGTCGTCGGGGGCGATCATGCCGGCTCGGGCTCCCCCTTCGATCGACATGTTGCAGATCGTCATCCGGCCCTCCATGGAGAGCGACCGGATCGTCTCGCCCGCGTACTCGATCACGTAGCCCCGGGCTCCGTCCACGCCGATCTCGCCGATGATGCCCAGCACGATGTCCTTCGCGGTCACTCCGTGCGGAAGAGCCCCGTCGACCTCGACCTTCAAGATCTTCGGTTTCTCCACGCGAAGGCACTGGGTCGCCAGGACGTGCTCCACCTGCGACGTTCCGATCCCGAATGCGAGCGCCCCGAAGGCGCCGTGGGTCGAGGTATGGCTGTCCCCGCACACGATCGTCATGCCCGGTTGGGTATGGCCCATCTCCGGACCGATGACATGCACGATGCCCTGACCGGGGTCATCGATGTCGTAGAAGGAAATCCCGAAGTCGCTCGTGTTCTTGCGGAGTGCCTCGATCTGGCGACGGGCGATGTCGTCCTTGATCGGGAGCGATCGGGGCCAGGTCGGGACGTTGTGGTCCACGGTGGCCACGGTGCGGTCCGGTCGGCGAACCTTGCGCCCAGCCAGGCGCAGGCCCTCGAACGCCTGAGGGGAGGTCACTTCGTGCACGAGATGGAGGTCGATGTACAACAGGTCCGGGCCACCGGATCCGGAGTCGCTGCCTGTGCTCCGGATCACGTGTGCGTCCCAGACCTTCTCGAACAGGGTCCGGGGTCCGGACTTCGAATCTGGCTTGATCACGTCACCCTCGCTTCCATGTTCTCGCCGGACACCCTGGAGGTGTCCACCACGGTTCTCCACCCATAGGGGTCGGGCCTTTCGCCCTTGGCCAATCCAAGGAGCTCTTCCTGGAGCCTCCGGGCGATCGGGCCAGGTTCTCCGGAGCCCACGGGAATCCGGTCGACGCTCCGGATGGGGCTGACCTCGGCCGCGGTACCGGTGAAGAAGAGCTCATCGGCGATGTAGAGCGCTTCCCTCGGCACCTCTTCCATGATGGTCGGAATCTCCAGCTCCCGGGCGAGAGTCAGGATGCAGTCCCTGGTGATCCCGGTCAGCATCGCCCCGTCGACCGGCGGCGTCACCAGCGTACCGCTTCTGACGAGGAAGAGGTTCTGTCCACTTCCTTCGCACACCTTCCCGTCGGTGTTCAGTGCGATCGCCTCCGCGTAGCCATTCGAGATCGCCTCCATCTTCATGAGCTGGGCGTTCAGGTAGTGACCGCCCGCTTTGGCCATGGTCGGGAAGGTGTTGGGGGCCGGGCGCTGCCAGCTCGACACGCAGACGTCGACCCCCTTGTTCAGAGCGTCCGCGCCCAGATAGGCGCCCCAGGGCCAGCAGATCAGATAGGTTTCGATCGGGCTGGAGGCCGGGTTGAGGCCGGCGGCTCCGTAACCCCGGATGGCGAGTGGACGCAGGTAACACTCTTCGACCCCGTTTTTCCGAATCAACTCGAGCGAGACGTCCTCCAACTCGTCGATCGAGTAAGGGAGGTCCATCCGGTAGATCTTCGCGGAGTTTCGGAAGCGCAGCAGATGGTCCTGCAACCGCAATACGGCCGGCCCCTCGGACGTCCGATAGCAACGAATTCCCTCGAAGACCGATGAACCGTAGTGGACCACGTGAGACATCACGTGGATTCTGGCCTCGGTCCAGGGGATGAACTCGCCGTCCTTCCAGATCCATCCGTCGTCTTCGGGGAACTGAGCGCTCATGACTTCTCCTCCGCATCTTGGAGCCAGGCCATCCGGGCCCGAAGCCGGGTCCCCACCTCCTCGAGCGGGTGGCTCCGGCCTTCGGCTCTCATTCGATTGAACTCCGGGGCGTCTCCTTCCCACTCGTCGATCCAGCGCCGAGCGAAAGCACCGGATCGGATCTCGTCCAGGATCTCTTGCATCGCCTTGCGGCTTTCCTTCCCGATGACTCGCGGCCCGCTGACGTAGTCGCCCCACTCCGCCGTGTCGCTCACCCGTTCCCGCATCCCGGTGAGCCCTCCCTGGTAGGCCAGATCCACGATCAACTTCATCTCGTGGAGACACTCGAAGTAGGCCACCTCGGGTTGGTATCCCGCATCGACGAGCGTCTCGAATCCTGCCTGGATGAGCGCGGAAAGGCCTCCGCAGAGGACCGCCTGCTCCCCGAAGAGGTCGGTCTCCGTCTCTTCGGCGAAGGTGGTCTCGAGCACGCCAGCCCGGGTGGAGCCGAGTCCGTGTGCGTAGGCGAGAGCGATGTCACGGGCATGGCCCGTGGCGTCCTGGTGGATGGCGATGAGAGCCGGGACCCCGTTGCCCTGGCTCGCCTCCCGATAGAGCATCGGCCCGGGCGACTTGGGAGCGACCATGATGACGTCCACGTCTTCGGACGGTTGGATCTCGTCGAAGTGTACGTTGAATCCGTGGGCGAAGAGGAGGGCGTCGCCCGGGTTCAGATTCGGGGCGATCTCCTCCCGGTAGACTCGGCCCTGAACTGTGTCGGGGATGAGTACGGCGATGAGATTGGCCTCCGCGACCGCATCTGCCACCGGGACCACGGGGATCCCGGCCTTCCTGGCCGCCGACGCCGAGGCGCTCCCTTCCCGAAGACCCACTCTCACGTCCGTTCCGCCCTGGTGGAGCAGCCGCGCATGTGCCGCGCCTTGGCTGCCGTACCCGATGACCGCCACCTTCTTGCGGGCGAGGACTTCGGGGTTCGCGTCGTCTACGGTCAGGATCCGAGCTGTGCTCATCCGTTGTCTCCTACGTGGTCGTTGTCGATTCGGACGCCGCCCGCAGGGGGCCGCCCGTTGAAGTCAGGGAATCTCGAGCGCTCGCGTCACCTCGTCGGCGATCTCACGCGTCCCCGAAGCGCGCTCACCTGCACGTGCGAGCTCGGGCGACCGTACCCCGGCGGCGAGCACGTTCTCCACCGCCCCTTCGATCGCGGCCGCCGCCTCCGGGTGCTTGGCCCCGTGCTCCAAGAGTAGGGCCATCGAGAGGATCGCGGCCAGCGGGTTCGCGATGCCCCGGCCGGCGAGGTCGGGGGCCGAGCCATGTACCGGCTCGAAGATTCCGGCTCTCTGACCCAGACTCGCGGAAGCCAGGAGGCCGATCGAGCCGGTGAGGGCCGCGGCCTCGTCGCTCAACACGTCGCCGAAGAGATTTTCGGTGAGGATCACATCGAATTCGGTGGGTTGGAGGACGAGCTCCATCGCCGCCCGGTCCACCAACATGTGGTCGAGCTCCACGTCCGGATACTCCTCCGCAATCTCAGAGACGACCTCCCTCCAGAGTCTGGACGTCTCGAGCACGTTCGCCTTGTCCACCGACACGACGCGGCCGCTGCGGCGTCGGGCGGTGTCGAAGCCGACTCGGGCCACGCGTCGGATCTCCCCTTCCGTGTAACGCATGGTGTTCACCGCGAAGCTCTCTTCGCCCGAGCGGTCCAGGAGCCGGGGCTCACCGTAGTAGAGCCCGCTCGAAAGCTCGCGGACGATCACGAAGTCCATCCCTCGTACCCGCTCGGGCCGGAGAGGGGAGGCCTCTTCCAGGGCTGGAATGGCCCTCGCTGGACGGAGGTTCGCGAAGCAGTCGAGCGTCTTCCGCAGCTCGAGCAGGCCGGCTTCCGGCCGCAGCTCAGGCGGCAGGTCGTCGCCCCGGGGGTCTCCGACGGCGCCCAGGAAGACCGCGTCCACCTCCTCCACCGCGCGGCGGGTCACTGCGGGGAGCGGGTGCTCCGCTTCCTGGACGCCTGCCCAACCGATCGGATGGCTCCGGGTCTCGACCTCGAGGTCGAACCGGCTCGAGACCTCCTCGAGCACCTGAAGCGCGGCCTCCGTGACTTCCGGACCGATCCCGTCCCCGGGAAGGACCGCGATTCGAAACGACTTCTTCGTCACCTCACACCCCCCATGTCTGCCCCTGTCCCTGTCCCGTGCGCTCCAGCGCTTCGCTCTCGAGCTGCCGGGCGTGTGCTGCCTTGTTCAGCGCGTGGAGGTAGGCCCGTACTGCGGCGTCGACCACATCCGTCGACGCGCCTCGCCCGGTGAAGGTCTTGCCCGCAACCTTGGCCCGGAGCGTGACCTCGCCCACCGCGTCGCGCCCGGGCGTGGCCGCTCGGATCGTCAGGTCGCCGAGCTCCACCGGCCAACCGACGAGCTGGTCGACGGCGTCGAAGGCGGCTGCAATCGGCCCGTCGCCCTTGCCTTTCCCTTCCATCAGGCCCTTCCCCTTCACCTCCAGGACGAGGTCGGAGTAGGACCACTGACCCCCGCACTCCACTTTCATCTTCTCCAGCCCGAACGTGATGGGGATGTCGTCGGTCGTTCCATGGTGCAAGATCGCCAGAATGTCCTCGTCCAGGATGTCTTTCTTCTGGTCGGCCAGGAGCTTGAAGAGCTTGTAGGCTCGATCCAGATCCTCCTTGTCCACCTCGTAGCCGAGGTCGCGGTACCGGGCTTTGAGCGCATGGCGCCCCGAATGCTTTCCCAACACCAATCGGCTGCCGGGGACGCCGACCATCGAGGGTTCCATGATCTCATATGTGGAGCGCTCCTTCAACATCCCGTCCTGATGGATTCCCGCCTCATGCGCGAAGGCGTTACGGCCCACGATCGCCTTGTTGGGCTGAGGATGGATCCCCGTGATCTGGGTGAGGAGCCGGCTGGTCGGGTGGATGCGCTCGGTGGTGATGTTCGTGTCGAGATCCAGGATGTCACGGCGGACCCGGAGCGCCATCACGACTTCCTCGAGCGCTGCGTTTCCCGCCCGTTCTCCGATTCCGTTGATCGTGCATTCCACTTGTCGTGCACCCGCTTCCAGGGCGGCGAGCGAGTTGGCCGTGGCCAGCCCGAGGTCGTTATGGCAGTGCACGGAGAGGATCACCCCGTCGATCCCTCTGACTTCTGCCCGGAGCGTGCGGAAGTACTCTGCGATCTCCCGCGGGTGGCTGTAGCCGACGGTGTCGGGAATGTTCACCGTCGTGGCCCCGGCGTCCACGGCCGTTTGCACCACCTTGCAGAGGAACGGGAGCTCCGTCCTGGTCGCATCTTCTGCGCTGAACTCCACATCATCCGTGTACCGCCTCGCCCTCTCGACCGCCTGGGCGGCCTGCTCGAGGCACTCCTCCTCGGAGATTCCGAGCTTGCGCTCGAGATGGACGCGGGAGGTGGCGATGAACACGTGGATCCGCGGTCGTTCGGCGTTGGAGAGGGCCTCTCCGGCCCGATCGATGTCCCCGGGCCGGGTCCGGGCCAGGGCGGCGATCACGGGGCGTCGGACGTTGCGGGCGATCTCCTGGACGCTCAAGAAGTCGTCGGGCGAGCTGACCGGGAATCCGGCTTCCATGACGTCGACGCCCAGTTCGTCGAGCGCGTGCGCCAGGCGAAGCTTCTCGGAGGGGGTCATGCTCGCTCCGGGCGACTGCTCTCCATCCCTCAGCGTGGTGTCGAAGACGATCACTCGGTTGTCCATGGCTCTCCTTGCACTCCTCGTCCCGGTTTGGGATCCCCCGGTCCGGGACCTCGGGGGGGCAAAAAAAAGAAGCGGGCTTCTCGGTGGAGAGAGGGCCCGCTCGCTGCTGCCGATCTTGTGGGTCTCGTGCTACGGTGGTCCGAGCCGACACACAGGCGAGCTCCCTCTCCAGGGCACCCCGTTGCTAAGGAGGAGTCCGAGGAGACCAGTAATAATAACCCCGAGCACGCCGAAGAGAACGTCCACTTCCGATGCCGACTCTACGTCTGAAGACTCGATTCGATCTCGCCGGGCTTGCGTGCTTCTGCACGCTTCCCGCGCGCGACCGGACATGAAAGGTATCTATAGGACTTCCGACGCAGTTGTCAACCGTGCGGCGGGGGTGCACTTCCCGAATCGGGCTCACGTGTCGGTCCGCCGGACTGCCGTACCCCCGTCCCGCGGCTCGGGGGAGAGCTCACCCCGTTGACACTTTCAGACCCCCCCAATAACTTTCCCAGTCTGTGTCGGAGGGGTGTCGACGCCCGCCTCGCCAGGTAGCGTTCAGAGGCGGTGGATCGGCAATCCGGAACTGGGCTTCCTTCCGCGACGTCTGCGGACAGCACAGAACGTTCAGAGACAAAGCAGAAAGCTTTCTGGAGATCCCGCGCGACGAGCGGTTCGGCGTGAGCGCGGTTTTTTGACCACGGGGGTGGGAGCGTAGATGCCGACGATCAGTCAGCTCGTCCGGAAGGGACGGAAAAAGGTCCAGAAGAAGAACAAGTCCCCGGCCCTGCAGGGGAGCCCGCAGAAGCGGGGGGTGTGCACGCGGGTGTACACCACGACGCCGAAGAAGCCGAACTCGGCCCTCCGCAAGGTCGCAAGGGTGCGCCTCACGAACGGGTACGAGGTGACGTCCTACATTCCCGGCGAGGGCCACAACCTCCAGGAGCACTCGATCGTGCTCATCCGGGGAGGGAGGGTGAAAGACCTTCCAGGAGTTCGCTACCATACGATTCGTGGAACCCTGGATGCGTCCGGGGTGAGTGACCGCAGGCAGGGGCGCTCGAAATACGGCGCCAAGAAGCCCAAGGAATAAGAGATGAGTCGTCGATCCAGGGCCGAGGTCAGGGAGATCGCGGGCGATCCCAAGTTCGATTCGCCGGTGGTCGCGAAGTTCGTGAACACCCTGATGCTCGATGGTAAGAAATCCACCGCGGAGTCGATCTTCTACGACGCAATGGACCTCATCGAGGAACGATCGGGACAATCGGGCCTCCAGATCTTCAACCAGGCCATCCAGAACGCCAAGCCTGCGTTGGAGGTGAAGAGTCGCAGAGTCGGTGGAGCCACGTATCAGGTTCCGGTCGAGGTTCGCCCCGAGCGTCGCAATGCGCTTGCGATCAAGTGGATCATCGGGTTCACCCGCAAGCGGGGTGAGAAGTCGATGGCGGAGCGCTTGGCCGGCGAGCTCATGGCGGCTGCGAGAAACGAGGGGGCGACGATCAAGAAGAAGGAGGACACGCACCGGATGGCGGATGCGAACAAGGCTTTCGCTCACTATCGCTGGTGATCCGGCCGCAGCACCGCTGAAGCGGTAGCACCAGAAGTCAGAGGGCGCGCAGGGCGTTGAAGCAGCGGGTCCCGCTGGGCGTTGGGGCCCGATTCACAGGTGGCGCGGGCCGGCCGTTGGCCGACTGACGACGGGGTCACGGCGAGCGACTCTGCGCCTTCCGCTTCCGCGCCGCTGCGCGTTTGACGTGAATGTGCGTTTGGAAATGAATCAGCCCCGGCACACACGAGGGGCGGGCCCGTCCGCTCGGCGGACGAGCCAGAACGATGAACCGGCCGAAATGCGGCCGAACACCGGACTGCAGGAATAGACGGTCTAAGGACAGAGAGTCATGCCAAGGCAACACCCGCTTCCGAGATTCCGGAACATAGGCATCATGGCGCACATCGATGCCGGGAAGACAACGACGACGGAGCGAATCCTCTTCTACACCGGTCGCCTCCATCGCATGGGAGAAGTCCATGATGGCGCGGCGACCATGGATTGGATGGAACAGGAACAGGAGCGGGGGATCACGATCACTTCGGCCGCGACGACCGCCTTCTGGGAGCGTTTCGGCACGGAGTATCGGATCAACATCATCGACACCCCCGGGCACGTCGACTTCACCGTCGAGGTGGAGAGGTCGCTCCGAGTGCTCGATGGCTCGGTTGCCGTCTTCTGTGCCGTGGCCGGTGTGGAGCCGCAGTCGGAGACGGTCTGGCGGCAGGCTGACCGCTACGGTGTGCCCAGGATCGCCTTCATCAACAAGATGGACCGCATCGGGGCCGACTTCGACAACGTGGTCGAGATGATGCGCGATCGCCTGAAGGCGAATGCTCACCCGGTCCAGTATCCGATCGGCGCGGGCGACGACTTCACCGGGATCGTCGACCTCATCGAGCAGAGGGCGTGGATCTACACCGACGAGCTCGGGGCGCAGTTCCACGACGAGGACATTCCGGCCAAGTACCAGGAGCGGTGCAGCGAGCTTCGGGAACAGCTCATCGAAGCCTGCGCGGAGCACGACGACGACGCGCTCGAGAAGTACCTGGGCGGTGAGGAGCTGTCCGAGGATGAGATCCGGAATGCCGTTCGTAAGGCGACGATCGCCGGGGATCTCTTTCCGGTCTTCTGCGGGTCCGCGTTCAAGAACAAGGGCGTACAGCTCCTGCTGAACGGGGTTATCGATTTCCTGCCGTCGCCCGTGGACGTGCCCCCCATTGAGGGGCTGGACCCGGAGGACGAGGAGAAGTCGATGGTGCGGAAGGCCGACGACGAGGAGCCGTTTGCGGCATTGGCCTTCAAGATCATGACCGATCCCTACGTGGGGAAGCTCACCTTCTTCCGGGTCTATTCCGGATCGATCCCCGCCGGGACGCACGTCCTGAATGCGACCCAGAACTCGAAGGAACGGGTCGGCCGCCTCCTGCAGATGCACGCGAACAAGCGGGAGGAGCGGGAGGAGGTCTACGCTGGAGACATCGCCGCCGCGATCGGGCTGAAGTCGGTGCGCACCGGAGATACCCTCTGCGATGCGGACAAGCCCATCGTCCTGGAGAGCATGAACTTCCCGGAGCCGGTGATCTCAGTCGCGATCGAACCGAAGACGAAGGCCGACCAGGACAAGCTCTCCTCCGGTCTGGGGAAGCTGGCGGAGGAGGATCCGACCTTCCGCGTCTACACCGATCCTGAGACGAACCAGACGATCATTCAGGGGATGGGAGAGCTCCACCTCGAGATCATCGTCGATCGCCTCAAGCGCGAGTTCAAGGTCGAAGCGAACGTCGGCCGGCCCCAGGTGGCCTACAGGGAAACCGTGCGGAAGCCGGTGGAGAAGGTGGAGGGGAAGTTCATCCGGCAGACCGGAGGCCGCGGACAGTACGGCCACGTGGTCATCAACCTGGCTCCGGGCGAGTCGGGCTCCGGCTTCGTCTTCGAGAACAAGATCGTGGGTGGCTCGATCCCCCGCGAGTACATCTCGTCGGTGGAGGCCGGGATCCGGGACGCCCTGGACAACGGGATCCTCGCCGGCTATCCCCTGATCGACATGGCGGTGCAGCTGGTGGATGGGTCGTACCACGACGTCGACTCCTCCGAGGCGGCCTTCAAGATCGCGGGATCCATGGCCCTGAAGGCGGCCGCGCGGCGAGCGGGCCCCGTTCTCCTCGAGCCGGTCATGGAGGTCGAGGTCGTCACTCCGTCGGACTACATGGGAGACATCATCGGCGATCTCTCCTCCCGGAGAGGGAAGGTGGAGGGGATGACCGAGAGGGGTGGAGCCCGGGTGATTGCCGCCTACGTTCCCCTCGGGGAAATGTTCGGTTACTCCACGACCCTGCGCTCGATGAGCCAGGGAAGGGCGGTGTACAGCATGCAGTTCGGGCACTACGAAGAGGTTCCGAAGGGCGTGGCCGAAGAGATCATCACCGCGAACGGAGGTGGGCGCGGCGAGTGAAGCAGGGAGCTCCCTGAACGTTGACCTGAACGCAACATCACGAGGACGGGAATGGCCAAGGCGAAATTCGAGCGGACGAAGCCGCATGTGAACGTGGGAACGATCGGACACGTGGATCATGGGAAGA
>SLCK01000074.1 GCA_007125845.1 Gemmatimonadota bacterium | reverse complement strand
TTCGCGGGGAGTCGCGCTCTACGGGGTGGTGCGACGGCGGCGCATTGGCGTGGACATCGAGGCCACGCGTCCCCTCCCGGAAGGGGAGCAGATCGTGCGAGCCTGTTTCTCTGCGCGGGAGCAAGCCGTGCTGCGCTCGCTTCCGTCGGAGCGGCGGCAGGAGGCGTTCTTCAATGGCTGGACTCGCAAGGAAGCCTATGTCAAGGCGATCGGAAGCGGACTCGCGCTGTCGCTCGAGCAAATCGAGGTGGCCATCGTTCCCGAGGAATCGCCTGCTGTGCTATCGATAGATGGGGACCCGGAAGCTGCCGCGCACTGGTTCCTGGGTGCGCCTCCGACCCGCACCGGCTACGCTGCCGCACTGGCGGTGGAGAGAAGAGGCCGGCCCCTCACCGTCCGACACCGGGTCATTCCGTAGCTCGCGACGGATCGACGCATCGAGAATGGAACATCCGCTTACCGGGGAACGTCGAGCACGGGCCTGATCAGGGTTCGTGGAACGAAGGGTGGTTCGTCCCGTGCCCCTCAGATCAGACCCTCCCGGACTCCCCGGGCCACCGCCGCGCTCCTGGAGTTGACTTCGAGTCGGCTCATGAGATTCGCCATGTGGCGATGGACGGTGTGCTCGCTCAGGTAGAGTCTGGCGGCGATCTCGCGGTCGCTCAGTCCTTCCGCAACCAGCGCCAGCACCTCCCGCTGCCGCCGCGTGAGGGGACCCCGACGGGGCTTGTTCGTGCGGACCGCCGGTGCTTGCTCGCTCCCCGCCGTCCCGGACTCGACGCGATCCAGGAGTCGTCGGGCGCGCTCCGCCTCGGCCTCGGCGCCCATCTCCTCCAGGAGACGCAGAGCCGTCCGGGTTTCGCTGAGAGCCGCCGAGTCCCGGCCCAAAGCTGCCAGGGAGCGGGCGACGTCGAGGCGGGCCCGGGCCGCTGCGAATCGAGCGTTCGCATCCTCGAACAAGTGGACAGCGTCCTCGAGCAGGTCTTTGGCCTCTTCGTGTTTCAGGGCCGCTCCGGCCGTCAAGCCTCGAACCACGAGAGACGCGGCCCGCAAGGCCGGGGTGTTCACCTGATCGGCGATGGAGGTGAGCTCGGAGGCGCCGGTCCGAGCTTCCTCGACCTGCTTCAGCTCGGTCTGGGCCCGGACCAGGATCTCGAGCGCGGCTACGCGCTCGGTGCGAGCGGATTCGGGCAGGCGCCGGAGGAGGGCCTCAGCGATCTCGGCGGCGCTGGCCGGATCGTCCCGATCCAGGGCCAGCTCGGCGCGGACCTGGGATGTCATGGGATGGCCCCTCGCCTCCTCGAGCAACTCCTCCGCCCGGTCCAGGCGGCCCTGTCGTCGCCGGAGCTCGGCCAGTCGCACCAGGGCACCCGTCACGGCGGAGGGTCGGTCCCGCCGGAGCTCGGCCACGGCCCGCTCCAGCTCCTCCTCGCACTGGACCCACTCCCCTCTCCAGAGGAGGGCGCCGGTGTACTTGATCCGGCATGCCGTGCGAAACGCCTGGATCTGCCACCGGTCGCAGAATTCCCTCAGGCGGTGGCACCACTCCATTGAGCGCTCGTAATCCCGGACCTGGTCGCAGGCGTCGATCATGCAGCAGCAGGTGAGATAGAACCACTGGGGATCCGTGACCTCCCCTCCCATGGCCGCAGCAGCAGCCTCGTCGAGGAGGTCGAGACCCTCGTGGGCCCGGCCTTGCCCCACCTGGCTGAGTCCCTGGAGGGCGAGCGCCAGGATACCGACGTCCCGAGCCTCCGATTTCCGAGCGATGGCGACGCCCTCGGCGGCGTGGGCTTCCGCCGTCGCCGGGTCGCCTTCTCCCATCAGGACCATGTAACAGTCCCAGACCTTGAGGAGAGCGTGCTCCCCGGACGGCGGAAGCTCTTCGAGGAGGCGGCGGGCCCGCTGCAGCCAGCCATTGGCCACGGCCGCCTCTCCCCGGGCCTCGAAGAAGGCCTCTGCCAGCTCCAGCGCAACCCGGGCCGACGAGAGATCGTCGCCCCGATCGCGGTAGAGGGCGTAGGCTTGCTGCCGGGCTTCGATGGCCGAGTCTGTTTCCTGACGCCACATGTGGGCGGTGCCGAGGAGCTCCCAGGCCGTGGCGTCGGCGGGACTCTCCTCCGCCGCGGCCCGCAGGGAGTCGACGGCCTCCTCCCAGGCGCCCCGAACCAGTGCGCGTCGGCCCCGTTCCAGCACCTCCAAACCCGGGTCTGAACTCTCCTGGATCATGATCCGCAAGATGGCCCGTTCCGGCCATCCTGCAAGTCGAGAGGGACGTTGGCGAAAATGGGCGAAGCGGCGGGCCGCATCGAGGGGACAGATTGAAGGTGCGTCCGGGGCCGTGAGGATCCCCGCCGGTCCCGGACCACGGCCGACCCCGATCCCCTTCGTGGTCATGGGAGGAACGACATGTCCATCAGCACCACCCAGCAGACCGAACCCACCCCCGCCGAGATGTACGAGACGTTCTACGGTCCGGCGATCTTCTCTCCCTGCGCACAGGTGGTCCTCGAGCGGGCGGCACCGCAGCTCGGGGAATCGGTCCTGGACCTGGCCTGCGGCACCGGGCAGGTGGCCCGGAGGGTGGCTCCGATGGTCGGGGTGGATGGGAGCGTCACGGCCCTGGATCTGAATCCGGACATGCTGGCAGCTGGTCGTTCCCTTACGCCTCCGGAGGGCGCGTCTATCGACTGGGTCCAGGGGGACGCCGTGGCACCGGAGCTCCCTGACGGGTCCTTCGACCTCGTCATCTGCCAGCATGGGCTCCAGTTCTTCCCGGACCGTGCGGCTGCCTTGAACCACGCCCGCAACCTCCTGAAACCGGGTGGCCGGATGGTGGTGGCGGTCTGGAAGGGGATCGGCCGACACCCCTTATTCAGCGCCATGGCCGAGGCCGAGCTCCGGTACCTGGAGTCCCTGGGCCTCACCCGGGGCGAGCTGACGATTCCCTTCTCCCTGGGAGACGAGGAGGAGCTGGCGAGTCTCCTCGCCGGGGCTGGATTCTCCGGAGTGGGGATCGAGGAGTGTTCCATCGACGCCCGCTTCCCCGGTCCCGCCTCGTGGGTTCGAAATATGCAGTACGCCTACGCCGCCGTGATCCCCGAGTTTGCCGAGGACCGGCCGGCCTTCGACCGCTTTGTGGCCGCTGTGGAGGCCGAGATCGAGGAGCTGGTGCGGGAGCACACGCGAGGGGATCAGGTGGTCGTTCCGATGCACGCCCTGATCGCATGGAGCGCAACTATGGAGGAGAGCTCATGAGCGAATCCAGCCTGGAGTCAAAGATCGAGGGCGCGAACGCCTACGAATCCCTCATGGTCCCGGCCCTCTTCGAAGAGTGGGCGCCGCGGGTCGCTGATGCCGCGAGAATTCGGCCCGGAGAGCGGGTCCTGGACCTGGCGTGCGGCACGGGAGTTCTGGGTCGAGAGGTCGCACGCCGCGTGGGACCGGGCGGTTCCGTCGTGGGGTTGGATCCGAGCCCGGGCATGCTGGAGGTGGCGCGGCGGCTCGAATCCGGCGTGGAGTGGCAGGAGGGGGCCGCCGAGAGTCTTCCCTTCCCGGACGAATCGTTCGATGCGGTGGTGAGCCAATTCGGACTCATGTTCTTCGAGGACCGGTCCCGCGCCCTCCGGGAGGCGTTGCGCGTGTTGGATCGGGAAGGGCGCCTGGTCGTGGCGGTCTGGGACTCCCTCGATCAGATCTCAGCCTACCGGAGGTTCGTGGCGCTCGTGGAACGGATGGCCGGCACCGCGGCGGCCGACCCCATACGGGCCCCTTTCGTACTGGGCGACGAGGACGAGCTCATACCCCTGTTTGCTGAGGCCGGAGCCGAGTCGATCGAGGTCCTCACGCACGCCGGAACTGCCCGCTTCCCGAGCGTCCGGGAGATGGTCGAGGCCGACCTCCGGGGCTGGCTGCCCCTGGTGGGCGTGGTCCTCTCCGAGGAACGAATTTCCGCGATCCTCGAGGAAGCGGAAAGGGAGCTCGGACGATACGTTATGCCGGACGGTCGAATGGTCTTCGACATGTCGGCCCATCTCATCACGGCGCAAAAGACCTGAGCGTTCGGCGCTCCGGCTAGACCAGGACCGCAAGACCCCTTCGCGGAGGCCACGCCCCTTCTTCAACAACCTGCTGGTCGCGTCGGCGCTCTGAGGTCCGCATCAATTTCTTCTTGCCACGGTGCGCCACCACATCGCACATTCCAGCGTATCCTCCTCACTGCCCGGCGCGTTGGGGGCCACCCCGCCCCGCCGCACGCCGGACCCGCACCCGGAGACGAAGTGCCGGTCAAGCCCGATGTGTCCGGCGATCTCGAGCCGGCCATCGTTCCTCCAAGCACCGATCTGGCCGCGGTCGTCGCTTCGGCCACTGACGCAATCGTCACGACGGGCGAAGACGGTCGGATCCGCACATGGAACGACGCGGCATGCCGCCTCTTCGGGTACTCCGCCGCCGAGGTGCGCGGCCGTCCCCTCTCCTTTCTGATTCCCGAGCGTTTCCGCGCCGGACACGAGGCGGGGATCGCCCGGGTGGCGGCGGGGGGGGAGCACCGCGTGATCGGACGGACCGTCGAGCTCGCCGCTCTCCGTCGCGACGGTTCGGAGTTCCCGGTGGAGCTCTCCCTCTCCACCTGGGTCGATGGAGGCGCACGGTACTTCGCGGGGATTGTCCGTGACGTGAGCGAGAGGGTGCGCCTGGTCGGCGCGCTCCAGGAGTCCGAAGAGCGGATGGCGGCCATCCTCGGATCGGCGACCGACGCAATTGTCTGCGCGGATCGGGACGGACGGATTCTCCTCTGGAACCCCGCAGCCGAGCGGCTCCTCGGGCACCGGGAAGCGGACGTCCTGGGCCGACCGCTGACGATCATCGTGCCGGAGCGCTTCCGGGACGCTCACGAGGCCGGTCTGGCGCGCGTGGGCGCGGGCGGGAAGCCCCGGCTGATTGGAAGGACGGTGGAGATCGCGGCAGTGCATGCGGACGGGAGTGAGATCCCGGTGGAGCTCTCCCTCTCCACCTGGACGACGGCGGCGGGGCGCTTCTACGGGGGAATCCTCAGGGACATCTCGGAGCGGCGGGCCGCCGAGGCGGCGGTGCGGCGCGCGCAGGACGAGCTCGAGGAGAAGAACCAGCAGCTCGAGGGCCTCTCGGCGAAGCTCGCCAAATACCTCTCGCGGCAGCTCTACGACGCGATCTTCGAGGGGCGCGCGGAGGTGCGGGTCACCTCCTACCGGAAGGAACTGACCGTCTTCTTCTCGGACATGCAGGGATTCACCGAGCTGACGGACACGATGGAGGCCGAGCCCCTCAGCGCGCTCCTGAACGAATACCTCGGAGAGATGGCGGAGATCGCGACCCGCCACGGGGGCACGGTGGACAAGTTCATTGGAGACGGGATCATGATCTTCTTCGGGGATCCGGAGACGCGGGGACGGCAGGCCGACGCCCTGTCGTGCGTGGAGATGGCCCTCGAGATGCGTCGCCGCGTCCGCGAGCTGCAGGGCGAGTGGAGAAGGCGAGGAGTTCCGCGGCACCTCCACGTTCGCATGGGGATCAACACCGGATTCGTCACCGTGGGCAATTTCGGCTCGGAGGACCGGCTCGACTACACCATCGTCGGCGGGCAGGTGAATGCCGCGGCTCGACTGGAGTCGGAGGCGGGTCCGGACGAGATCTTGATCTCGGAGGAAACCTTCGCTCTGGTGAGCGATCGGATCCTGTGCGAGCCGGTTGGAGAGCTCAAGGTCAAGGGAATCGCGTATCCGATCCGCAGCTACCGGGTTCTCGGGCCGAGGGATGGAAGCCGCCCCGAGCTCCATGCCGTGCGGGAGGACCGGGAGGGATTCCACCTCCTGCTCGACCCCGTTCTCCTCTCCGCCGGAGACGTGGAGTGCGCCCGAGGCGCGCTCCTGCGGGCGCTGGAAGCCCTCGGTTCGGAGCAGCACCCTGACACCTTGTCGGGAGACGGAGCATGACTGAGGCGGTCGTACCATCTGGTCCAGCGTCCAATACGGGGGCCGCAAGTGAAGAAGGCACGGCGCCGATCGACGGCCGGTCCGTCCTCGTCGTCGTCGATGCGGACCAAGAGGCACTGGCCTTGATCGGCGCCGAGATGGACAGGAGGTACGGGCGCGACTACGACCTCGTCGTCGAGGGCACCGGGGAACGGGCTCTGGAACGGCTCCGGGCACTTCGGGAGGAGGGACGTCGCGTGGCGCTCATCCTGGCGGCGGACGAGATGCCCGATCTGTCCGGAGAGGAGTTCCTCGTCGGCTCCCGCGCCCTTCATCCGGGTGCCTGTCGTGCACTCCTGATCCGGTGGGGGGCCTGGGGCGACCCGCGGACACGGGAGGTGATCCTGCGGGGGATGGCGACCGGGTTCATGGACTACTACGTGCTCAAGCCGTGGCGGCGACGCGACGAGTACTTCCACCGGACGATCAGCGAGTTCCTCCACGAGTGGTCGCGCCGGGAGGAAGACATCCAACGAGAGGCCACCGTCGTGTCGCGCCGCTGGTCGAAAAGAGGGCACGAGCTACGGAGCCTCCTTGCACGAAACGGGTTTCCGTACGGCTTCGTCGACACGGGCTCGGAAGAGGGTCGAGCCCTACTGGCCCATCTGGGGCTCGAGGATCCGGAGGACGCGCCGATCCTGTTGACGGTGGACGGGCATGTCCTGGTCGACCCCTCGCGGGGGGAGCTGGCCCGGGCGCTGGGGATCGGATCCGGACCGGAGGAGGAGGGCGCCTTCGACGTGGTCGTGGTCGGATCGGGCCCGGCCGGCCTTTCCGCGGCCGTCTACGCGGCTTCGGAGGGGCTGAGGACTCTCGTCGTCGAGCGGGAGGCGATCGGAGGTCAGGCCGGATCCAGCTCGCGGATCCGGAACTACCTCGGCTTCGCTCGGGGGATCTCGGGCGCGGAGCTCGCGCAGCGGGCCTATCAACAGGCCTGGGTGCTGGGCGCGCAGTTCCTCCACATGCGGTCTGTGACGGGAGTGGTCCTGGACGGCGAGGGGTGGCGCCTCGAGACCGACGGTGAGGGGGAGATCCGAACGAAGACGGTCGTGCTCGCCACGGGAGTCTCCTATAGAGGGCTTGGGATTGCCGCGCTCGACGCGCTCGGATCTGCGGGTGTCTTCTATGGGGCTCCGGCCGCCGAGGCGCGGGGATTCACGGGGTCCGCCGTGCACGTGATCGGCGGCGGCAACTCGGCCGGGCAGGCCGCCGTCCACCTTGCTCGGTACGCCAAACGGGTGACGTTGATCGTGCGCGGACCGTCGCTCGAGGCGTCGATGTCGCGCTACCTGATCGACGAGGTGGAGGCCGCCGGAGTGGAAGTCCTCCTCGGGACCGAGGTGGTCGACGGAGGCGGTGAGGGACGTCTCGAATGGCTCGCCGTGCGGGGCCCGGGGGGCGAGGAGGTTACGCGCATCCCCTCCTCCGCCGTCTTCGTCATGATCGGAGCCCGGCCACGCACAGAGTGGCTCCCCTCGGCGCTTCGTCGGGACGCACGGGGCTACGTTCTCACGGGAGAGGACTTCCTGGACCGCGGCTCGGGCAAAGCCTCCGAGGGCGGCGGTGCTCCGGCCCGCAGGGAGCGCCCCCGGATGTTCGAGACCAGCCTCTCCGGGGTCTTCGCCGTGGGCGACGTTCGGCACGGCTCCCTGAAGCGTGTCGCCTCGGCCGTGGGAGAGGGCTCCGTCGTCGTCTCGGAGGTACACCGGTACCTGGCGGAGGCTTTGCCCCCGGAGGCATCGCCTCGGGCCGGTGCGGGCGCCGTCATCGCGCCCGGCTCCTCGGGTCCTGATCTGGGGGGTGCGCAGACCTCCGGCTTGCCGTCCCATCACGGACGCGGCTAGCCTACGGAAGCAAGGGTGCGTACGGGCCACTTCGAGGAGGAACGGCGATGAGGTGCACGACGACGTTCGGTGCTCGGGCCTGGATCCTTTCCCTCTGCATTGCCCTGGGGTTCGGAATGGCTCCGCCCCTGGCGACGGACGGTGCGGGACAGGCGACGGAGGGATCGATCGAGCCCGGGGTCAGGGAGATCCCGACCGGCGTGCTGGGCGGCGTGGCCATGACCGGGGCCGACAGCGTCGTCCTTTCGGTGGTCGAACGACTGGACTTCGATAGCTACCGAGAGCTGATCCGAGGCCTCGCCGAGTTCGGGGACCGCGAGCAGGGCACGGAGCGAAACGTCCGGGCCAACGAGTGGATCGAGGAGCGACTACGAAGCTGGGGCTACGAACCGCAGCGGCACGCGTACCAGTACCAGGGTGAGCCCCGCTGGCAGGTGTATGCGACGAAGGTGGGGACGGAGGTGCCCGAGGAGATGGTCATCCTTGGCGGGCACATGGACGGGCGGGGAGGCGGGGAGGCGGTCAACGACAATGCCTCCGGCACCGCCCTGGTCATGGAGATCGCTCGAGTCCTCGCATCAACGGACATCGAGACGGACCGCTCGGTCCGCTTCATCCTCTGGAACAACGAGGAGACCGGACTCAATGGCGCCCGGGCGTACGTGGAGGATCGGGTGCCCCTCCAGGGAGTGGAGGAGCCCGCCGGATCCGGACGCTACCCGGAGCCTCGCTGGATCGCAAAGATCCAGCATGACAAGGTGCTCTTCGACCATGGGAATCCGGTGAGCCATCAGCAGGCCTGGAACGCGGACATCGACGTGGAATACCAGCTCGCCTCCGAACGTGCCGGAGCCTCGGCGGAGCTGGGGATCCTCATGATCGATGCCAACCGGATGTTCGCGACCGACTACCCGGCTGCCCTCAGCAACGCGATGGCGAATACCGATTCGGCCCCCTTCCAGGATCTTGTGGCCGCGGTGAGCGTGCGGGAGAACCGGCGCCGCTATGAGATCGGATGGCCGGGGCCCGCGGGGTACGGGGCGCGCGGGTCCGACCCTCACTGGCATCAACCCACGGACCTCTACGTGCAGTACTCCGACTGGGATTTCCTTCTGGGCTTCAATGCCGCCCAGACGACTCTGGGCGCGACGGCCCACCTGGTCGGAGTGCGCGTCGGACAAGCCGGGACCGGAGGGAGCTCGGACGGGCAGTGAATGGGGCGAAGCCGGAAGGCGTCACCCACGGCCTCCCGCCTCAGAGCTCGTGCACCGTCCGTCCACCGACGACCGTGCGTACCACCGGAATCTCCAGGATCTCGAAGGGGTCCGCCTCATGTGGATCCTGCCCCAGGAGCACGAAGTCCGCCAGCTTGCCCGGAGTGATGGTGCCCTTCAAATCTTCTTCGAAGGAGGCGTAGGCCCCATTGGCCGTCGTGATCCGAAGAGCCTCGTCGACCGAGACCCGCTGGTCCTCACCCCAGACCCGGCCTCGAAAATCGGTCCGGGTCACCATGGATTGGATCGCCATCATGGGCTCGAAAGGCCCGGGTCTGTAGTCTGAGGCTCCCACGACCGGAATGCCGTAATCCAGAAACGAACGGTGCGCCCACATCCAGGGGATGAACTCCTCGGGGAATTCCTCCCACTTGTCGCCGTGGAAGTAGACGTAGGTCCAGAAGGGCGCCGGGACGACGCCCAGATCCCGGATCCGCTCCAGCAGGGTCGGATTGACCAGGGTGCAGTGCTCGATCCGGTGCCTTGGATCCTCGCGCGGCCACATCCGCTGTGCCCGCTCGTAGGCATTGAGGACCATCTCGATGGCCACGTCCCCGTTTGCGTGGATCGCAACCTGCCACCCCGCACGGTGTGCCTCCTCCACGGCCTCGTTCAGCTCCTCCTGGCTCAAGTAGAGAATTCCGTAGTCCTCGGTGCCGGGATACGGGCGGCTCATGCGCATGGTCCGGCCCGAGTTGGAGCCGTCTGCGGTATGCTTCACCGCTCCGAGCCGCAGCCACTCGTTTCCGTATCCGGTCCGAATTCCGGCCTCGCTGAGGCTCGCAAAGGGCGCGCGCACGTTGTGGTGGATCCGCACCCAGAGCTCCCCTGCGTCCCGGCAGTCCTGATAGGCCTGGAGGGTGCTCGCACCGGCTCCGGCGTCGTGCACGGAGGTGAGCCCGGCAGCGGCCATCTCGCGGGTGAGATGGGAGAGGGCTTCCTGCCGCTGCTCGCGGGTGTACGTCGGAGTGTTCGCGATCCCCGAGAAGGCCTCGGTGGCGGCGGCCGCCACCTGCCCCGTCAGGCGGCCGGATTCGTCACGGAAGAACCGCCCACCGTCCGGGTCCTCCACGTCTTCGCCCAATCCCGCCAGCTCGAACGCGCGCGAATTGTACCAGTTGATGTGCCCCCCTCTGTGACTCACGCGTACCGGTTTGTCGGGCACGGCCTCGTCGAGGTCCCAGCGGGTGAGCGGACGGTAGCGTCCCGTGTCCTCGTCGACGACCTTGGTGTCGTCGTAGCCGACGGCATCCACCCAGTACCCGTCCGGCGTGTCCGCCGCGACCCGCGCGAGCTGCTGCTGGATCTCTCCGATGGTTTCCACGCCGATGAGGCTGAGTCCGAAGAGCTCGGCCGTTCCGGAAGGGTGGCTGTGGCAGTCGATGAAGCCGGGCGTGACGGTCATGCCCTCGGCGTCGATCACGGGCGTATCCGGGCCCACCAGATTGGCCACGTCGGCGGACGATCCGACGGCCACGAAGCGACCGAACTTGACGGCGAAGGCTTCGGCTCGAGGGGAATTCTGGTCCATGGTGTAGACGCGCCCGTTCAAGAGCACGAGGTCCGGTTCCAGCTCCTGCAGGCGCGCGGCGGCGCTCACTCCCGGCTTCCGGATGGTCTCACCACGTAGCCCGACCGGTCCCAGACCGATCCCGGCCGCGGCGCCTCCCACCAGCGCCAGAAACTCCTCTCTCGTGTACTTGCCCATGGTTCGATCTCCTTGTGCGTGTCGCGCCGTCAGACTTCCGGCCGGGAGACGCTCGGGGTCCGCTCACCGGGCGCGGCGCTGAAGGGACGCCCGCGGGCCGGTGGGGACCGGACGGTTCCTGGACGGAGGATCTTCTGCAGACTTCCGACCTGGCCCACCGCCTGTCAAGTCAGGGCCCCGAGATGTCGGTCCGTTCCTATCCGGGGCCGTTGACCGGCTCCGGGCCGCTCACCAGCGAATTGAAGATGAACTTGAGCGTTCCGTGGGTCTGGAGGCGGTGCTGGGGACGAAAGCCAATGAGGACCACTGTCCCCTCGCCATGGCGGACGCTCACCATGGCGGCCTTCCCCGCGAGGTGCTCCTCTCCCAACAGCCAACCGCTCTGCATGAGGTCCCGGTCGTGGAACTCCACGACCCGGTCCACCCGCTCGTTTCGGTCGTGAACCAAGACCTCGTAGGCCTGATTGTTCCCCTGCTGGAATCCGAAGAGGACGAGGGCCTGCTCGGGCATTCCGTAGGCCGCGGGATGAGAAGAGTTCACGTGCGTCCTGAGGGTCACCCCCGGGTCCCAGTAGTCCTCCGAGGAAAGGCCGTCCAGCACGTCGCGGACCGGAAGCGGGAAGTGTTCGATGGGAAGCTCCCCCGCCTGCGCGAAGGTCACGAGGGTTCCCCCGTTCCGGACGAAGGCCTCCAGCGCCTCGACCCCGGCCTCGCCGAATCCACTCTGGAACTCCGGCGGAATGTTGTTCCCCGTGCCGAAGTCCGACGGGTCGGGGCCCATCATGACCTCGGCCGGGTCGTTGGGGAGGATCACGACGTCGTGCTTCTGGGTGAGATTCGATTCGGTCATTCCCGGATCCAGGATGCTGTCGTACGGGAACCCGAAGTCCTCCAGCATCATCCGGGTCCACCCCTCGTCCATGCTTCCGCCCCAGTAGCGGTGATACATGGCGACGCGGAGTCGCTCCGTGGGGTGCACGCCGGTGGTGGGGAGGTCGTCGACGGGGTGGAAGTCCACGCCCGTCTCGGCCGCCACTCGCTCCAGCACCGCGGCCGGAGCGTCGGTGTCCAGCAGGAAGTCCCCGGCACGGAGGTCCGTGGCTCCGGGGTCGTCCACTCGCCGCACCTCGATCCCTTCGTCGAAGAGATGGTTCACCGCGAGAAAGGCCGCGTTCTGGCGGCCGTCCACCACGTATCCGGCCGAGCCCACCGTCACCTCTCCGGGATCCACCGCGATCCGGCCCTGCGCGTCCAGGGCCCAGTCCACACGGGTCATGGGGACCTGGAGATGGGTCGGAGTGCGGTCCACTCGGACGCCCATGAACTCCATCATCGTGTGGGTGGCCAGGTCGTAGGGACGGATGGGGCTTCCGTCGTCATTGCGGGTGAAGTGATTGTCGGGATAGAAGGTGCGGTCCAGGAGCCAGCGGACCACCCCGCGCTTCGGCTGTGCCATGGTGACGTACCAGCTCCCGGCCTCGTACGAGCGACCTCGGTGGACGAAGGACTCGTCCACCTCCTGGACGTCTACGCCCTGGAGGAGGAGCCGGTGGACCATCGTTCGGGCCGTGAGCGGGTCGTGCTGATCCGCCGGGATGATGTAGCCGGCCACAGGACCATCGACCCCGGCGGTGATGGGCTCCGCTGCGGTGCCCCGGTCGATCTGATTCTGGGCCTTCCGCCAGGCGTTTCGGAGGACCATCTCCCGATTCTGTGCTGCGATCTCCAGGGCGGCGACGGCGGAGAGCTTCTGTTGCTCCACGATGTTGCGCACCCTCCACCACCCGCCCGACCATGGGTTGGGGAAGTTCACCTGCGGTTCGTAGCTCTCGAGCTGCCGCCGATTGCCCTGGAGCTGGTCGTCGTGCAGGTAGACCGGGGTCGCCAGGCGGCCGGTACGCGCGGACTCGGTGAGCATCCCGGCGATGTTGTGGAAGGGGGTGATCCAGTGGAAGCCGAAGTGTCCCCAGCCCGAGTACAGGGAGTAGCTGGTCACGCCCGAGTGCCCCTCTTCTTCCAACCGGTAGCCCATGTGGGCGCCGTACCAGTTCATCTCGCGCCAGACCAGGGGGTCGCCGTCGGGCCGGATGGGCTCGGCGTAGGGTGGGATGTAGAAGCGTGCGCTCGTGCCTCCCATCTCGTGGTGATCGATGTAGGCCTGGGGCACCCATTCCCTGAAGAGGAAGTGGGCTGCGTAGACGGACTCGACCGTGTTCTGCATGAAGGCGTCGCGGTTGTTGTTGTGCCCGATGTAGGGGTGGTAGAGCCACGGGATGGCCGATCCCTCGTATTCGGTGCCCACCCACTCCCGGTACCACTCGGTGATGCGGTTCGTCCCGTCGGGGTTCAGGGAGGGGAAGAGGACGGAGAGAGTATTGTCCAGGATCTCGATCATCACCGGGTCGTCCCGGGTGGCCATGTCGTAGGCCAGCTCCGCCGCGGTCTGGGTGGCCGCCACTTCGTTGGAATGGAGCCCGAAGGACTGGGCCATCACCACCACACCGTTTTCCACGGCCCGGTCGACGTCGCCCGGAGACGCGCCTCTCGGGTCGGAGAGGAGGGCGTTCGTGGCTTGGAGCTCGTCCAGCCGGGCCAGGTTCTCCGGGGAAGAGACGAGGAGGACCTGGAAGTCATTGCCCCAGGTTGATGGCCCCATCTCCACCACCTGGAGCCGGTCGCTCTCCCGGTCCAGGAGGCGGTAGTACTCCGAGAGCTGATCCCAGTCGGCCAGCTCCCGGTCCGCCCCCATCACGTGCCCGAAGAACGCCTCGGGAGTGGGGATCTCCTGCGCTTCCGTGACGGCCGGAACGGCCAGGAGGAGGGCGGAGAGAAGCAGCCTCGCGAGGTGGGAGGGGCGGGTCGCGGGTGAGGTTCGTGGGGTGGGGCTCGACATGGGTTTAGCCTCATTGCCAGGTTACGTCTGTGGGTCCCCGGCACGATAGGGATCGCGCATGGTGGCGGCAAATGAGGTTGGGAGGGATCTGCGCCGCCCGGGCCTAGGCTCGGCCTGACGGATCGGGTCAGACCGGCTGAGGGCGGTCGTCCCGGCGATGGGTGGTGGTGTGGCGGCGGCGATCCACCCGGTACCTCCCACATGAATGTCCCTGAAGTATCTCCGAAACCCCACGGCTTCCCGATGTATTATGGCGAGCGAGGATCGGCTCACCGCCGGGATCCCGGACGAAGTCCAAGCGCAGCCGCAGGGCCCGGAGAACCGTCCGCCCGACAGGACCGCGGGCGCAATCAACCGAAGGAGACACCGCATGAACCCCACCGAAACCGAGCACCTCGACGCCCTCATCATCGGGACCGGCCAGGCGGGAAAGCCCCTGGCCGGCGCGTTCGCCGAGGCCGGGTGGCGCACCGCCATCGTGGAGCGGGACCGGGTCGGGGGCACCTGCGTCGTCCGGGGATGCACCCCCACGAAGACCATGGTGGCCAGCGCCCGGGTGGCCCACCTGGCCCGGAGGGCCGGGGACTACGGGGTGCGGACGGGCACGGTGTCCGTCGATATGGAGGTCGTCCGGCGGCGCAAGCGGGACATCGTGGACTCGTGGAGCGAGGGCAGCCGGAGGGGGATGGAGCGGCACGAGACCCTCGAGCTCATCATGGGCGACGCCCGCTTCGTTGACGAGCGCACGGTGGAGGTGGCGCTCGAGGAGGGGGGGGTCCGACGCCTGAAGGCGGATCGGGTCTTCCTGAACACCGGCGCCCGCCCCCGGATTCCCCCGGTGGAAGGGCTCGAAGGGGTTCCGTTTCTGGATTCCACATCGGTCATGGAGCTCGACCGGGTCCCGGAGCACCTCCTGGTGCTGGGCGGGGGATTCGTCGGGCTGGAGTTCGGCCAGATGTTCCGCCGATTCGGAGCTCGCGTCACGATGGTGCAGGCGGATCCCCGACTGGTTCCCCGGGAAGACGAAGACATCTCGGAGGCGATTCGGGAGATCTTCGAGGAGGACGGGATCCGGGTGCTCACGGAAGCCACGGCGGTGGGGGCCGAGGCTGAAGGGAGCGCAGTGATCCTCCGCGTGACTTCGTCCGAAGGAGGCACGGAGGAGCTGCGGGGGAGCCATCTCCTGGTGGCTGCGGGTCGGATGCCCAACACCGACTCCCTGGAGCTGTCCACCACGGGGCTCTCGCCTGACGAGAAGGGCTTCGTTCCGGTGAACGACCGCCTCGAGACGTCCAGGAAGGGGATCTGGGCCCTGGGTGACGTGAATGGCGGACCGCCCTTCACCCACACCGCCTATGACGACTTCCGCGTCGTCCGCGAGAATGTCCTGGGTGAGGGTGGCGCCAGTCGGGCGGGTCGGATCGGCACGTACAGCCTGTTCATCGATCCGCAGCTCGGCCGGGTGGGGCTCACCGAGGCGGAGGCCCGGGAGGCGGGATACGAGGTTCGGGTCGCAACGCTCCCCATGAGTCGCGTGGCCCGCGCCATGGAGATGGACGAGACCCGGGGCTTCATGAAGGCGGTGGTGGATGCCGAAACCGACCGGATCCTGGGGGCGGCGATTCTGGGCGTGGAAGGCGGTGAGGTGGCCGCCGTCCTCCTCACGGCGATGCTCGGTGACCTGCCCTACACCGCCCTCCGGGACGCGGTGATCGCCCATCCGACGCTCGCCGAATCGCTCAACAACCTGTTTGGGACCATCTAACGGAACGCCGCCAGCACATCCTCCAGGGCGTCAGCCCCCGGGCAGAGCTCCTCGAAAGAAAGGTTCACCAGAGGGGTCTCCACCATCTCCAGGAAGTCGTGGTGGTCCGGGGCATCGGGGGCCAGGTGGAGAAGGCCGGTGGGGATCTCCCCCGCCTCCTGCCGGCCCCGCACGTATGCATAGGTCCGGTCCCGGTCCGAGGGATCGAAGTCATCGGGCACCTTTCGGAACCGAATGACGCTCCCGTCCGGGAGGGTCACCGCCCGAGCGGCGCCCGGGTCGTAGGAGGCGGTGATCTCGGCCGTGGGGAGCACCAGGTCCGCCTCCACCGCCGCCTCCAGGTGGTCCCGGGTGTAGCGGTAGCTCTTCGTGGAGCCCTCGTGGTCGTTGAAGGCCACACAGGGGGAGATCACGTCCACCAGGGCGAACCCCCGGTGACGGATTCCCGCCTTCAGGATGGGGACCAGCTGGGCCTTGTCCCCGGAGAAGCTCCGCGCCACAAAGGTGCCTCCCAAGGTCAGGGCGAGGAGCACCGGATCGATGGGCTCCAGACGGTTCACCTGGCCCCGCTTGGCCCGGCTTCCCACGTCGGCCGAGGCCGAGAATTGGCCCTTCGTGAGGCCGTAGACGCCGTTGTTCTCCAGGACGTAGAGCATGTCCACGTTCCGGCGGATGGCGTGGCAGAGCTGGCCCAGCCCGATGGCCAGGGAGTCCCCGTCGCCCGAGACCCCGATGTAGGTCAGGTCGGGGTTCGCCGCCTCCGCCCCCGTGGCTATGGCGGGCATGCGGCCGTGGACGGCATTGAACCCGTGCGCTGCGCCGATGAAGTAGGTGGGAGTCTTGGACGAGCAGCCGATGCCGGAAAGCTTCGCCACCCGATGGGGCTCCAGCTCCAGCTCCCACGCCGCCTCGATGATGGCCGCGGTGATGGAGTCGTGGCCGCACCCGGCGCAGAGGGTGGACATGGAGCCCTCGTAGTCTCGCCGGGTGAGCCCGAGCGCATTCGTGGGAAGGGTCGGGTGCCGGACCCGCGGCTTGGGAATGTACGTCATACCTGTCGCCTCCTGCACTCGCGGGCGGCGGGCAGCTCAACCGCCTCCGGCGTCTCCTCCTCCACGACGATCCCCACCTCTACCCCCGCGCCCATGATGCCTTCGATCACGTCCCGGGCGGTCAGGGGCATCCCGCCCCAGGAGCCCACGGGAATCATCCGCTCCCGAGGCACCCCCGTCTCCAGGGTGAGGAGCCCCAGAAGCTGCGCGTCCCGGTTCTGCTCCACCACGAAGACCTGCCGATGGCCTTCCAGGAACTCCCTGACCTCCCTTCCGAAGGGGAAGCCGCGGATCCTTATCACGTCCACCGCCACTCCCCGCTCCAGGAGGCGGTCCCGGGCTTCCAGGACGCCGCCCCTGCACCCGCCCACCGTCACGATCCCCAGCTGGGCCCCGGGGGCGAGGTGGACCTCGGGCCGGGGCAGAGCCTCGGCGGCTCCGTCGATCTTGCGGGCGAGGCGCTCCATGACGTCTGCGTAGGCATCCGCGTCCTCGGTGTAGCGACCGAACCGGTCGTGGCCCGAACCCCGGGTGAAGAAGGCTCCCTTCGGGTGCGTCCCCGGAAGCGTCCGGGCCGGGATCTCATCTCCGTCCACATCCAGGTACCGGTGGAAGCGCTCCATCTCCTCCAGCTCCAGGGCCGAGAGCACCTTGCCCCGGTCCGGCCGGTACGCGTCGTCCCATTCCAGAGTGGGCACGACCCAGTCGTTCATCCCGATATCCAGATCCGAGACCACGAACACGGGGGTCTGGTAGCGCTCCGCCAGGTCGAAGGCCTGGACCGCCATCTCGAAGCACTCTCCCGGGTGGGCGGGGAAGAGGACGATGTGCTTCGTGTCTCCGTGGGAGGCATAGGCCACCGTCATGAGGTCTCCCTGCTGGGTCCGGGTGGGCATCCCCGTGGAGGGGCCCGTCCGCTGCACGTCGAAGATGACGGTGGGGATCTCGGCGTAGTACGCCAGCCCGATGAACTCGCTCATGAGGGAGATCCCGGGCCCGCTGGTGGCGGTGAACGCCCGGGCCCCCACCCAGGAGGCACCCACCACCATGCCTGCTGCCGCCAGCTCGTCCTCGGCCTGGATCACGGCCACCCGGCTCCGCCCCGTCTCCGGATCCTTCCTGAGGCGATTGCAGAAGCCCTGGAAGGCGTCCACCAGGGAGGTGGACGGCGTGATGGGGTACCAGGCCGCCGCCGTGGCCCCGGCGTAGACGCAGCCCAGAGCCGCGGCGGTGTTCCCGTCGATGAGAATGTGGCCCTTGTTGGCCTCCATGGGCTCCAGGTGGTTGGGTAGGGGGCAGTCGAAGTGCTCCCGGGCGTAGTCGAAGCCCATCCGCACCGCTTCGAAATTCGAGTCCAGGAGGGCTTTCTTGCGGCCGTACGTCTCGGTGAGGAGCCTCTCCGCCACCTCCATGTCCAACTTCAGGAGAGCGGCCAGGACCCCGGAGTAGACGATGTTCTTCAAAAGGATTCGGGCTCGGGCCCCGTCGAAGCGATCGTTGCACATCCGGGCCAGGGGAACGCCCAGGAACGTGACGTCGTCCCGGAGAAGCTCGTCCGCAAGGGGCCAACTCGAGTCGTGGAGCACCCAGCCCCCGGGGCGCACTTCCTCCATGTCGCGGGCGTAGGTGGCTGGATTCATCGCCACCATGAGGTCGAACTCGGCCCTTCGGGCCGTGTGCCCTTTCCCGCTCACGCGGATCTCGTACCACGTGGGGAGGCCCTGGATGTTGGAGGGGAAGAGGTTCTTCCCCGACACCGGGATTCCCATCCGGAAGATGGCCTTCATGAGGAGGCCATTCGCGCTTGCCGAGCCGGTGCCGTTCACCGTGGCGATCTTGAAGGCGAAGTCGTTCATCCGGCCACTCCCACGCCCCGGCGGTCCGGATGCTGCGATCCGGCTGCGAGGCCCGCGTACGGGATCAGGAGCTCCGACTTCCGCATGTCCCACGCCGCGGTGGGGCAGCGCTCGGCGCAGAGCCCACAGTGGATACAGAGATCCTCGTCCTTCAGCATGATCCGCCCCGTGTGGGGCAGGGGGCCCGAAGCGAACAGGGGCTGGTCCAGGTTGAAGGCCGGCGCGGTGAGCCGGGCCCGAAGCTCCGCTTCCTCTCCGTTCCAGGTAATGGTGAGGCAGTCGAGCGGGCAGACGTCGATACAGGCGTCACACTCGATGCAGAGCTGGTCGGTGAAGTGGGTCTGAATGTCGCAGTTCAGGCACCGCTCCGCCTCCTGACAGGCCCGCTCCAGGTCGAAGCCCAGCTCCGCCTCCACCGCCATGGAGCCGAGGCGCTCCTTCAGGTCGGCGTAGCGCATCTCGGCCCGCTGGGCCTCATCGTAGTTGTTCGAGTAGCTCCACTCGTGGAGCCCCATCTTCACGCTCACCAGGTTCTGCCCGTAGGCGGGACGCTCCTCCACTGGAGTCTTCTGGCAATGGTTGTGGATGGAGATGGCCGCCTGGTGGCCGTGCTCCACCGCCCAGATGATGTTCTCGGGGCCCCAGGCGGCGTCGCCCCCGCAGAACACCCCGGGCCGCGTTGTCTCGAAGGTGGTTCGGTCCACTAACGGCATGTCCCACTCGTTGAACTCGATTCCGATGCTCCGCTCAATCCAGGGAAATGCCGTCTCCTGCCCGATGGCCAGGAGCACCTCGTCGCAGGGAATGATCCTGGTGTCCAGGACTTCCTTCTTAAGACGTCCCCCCCCTTCCGGCTCGTGCCAGCGCACGATCTCGAACTCCATCCCCACCAGGCGCCCGTCCTCCACCACGTAGCGGCTGGGGGAATGGTTCTCCAGGATCTCCACCTCCTCCTCCTCGGCGTCCTCCAGCTCCCAGGGGCTCGCCTTGAAGAGGGGCCGGGGCTTGCGGGCCATCACCTTCACGTCGGTGGCCCCCAGGCGCAGGGCGCTCCGGCAGCAGTCCATGGCCGTGTTTCCCGCCCCGATGACGAGGACCCGCTCCCGGACCGAGTCGATGTGGCCGAAGGCGATGGACTGGAGCCAGGCGATTCCGATGTTGATCTGCTCGGCCGCCTCCCAGCGGCCCGGAAGATCCAGCTCCTTTCCCTTGGGTGCTCCCGTCCCGATGAAGACGGCGTCCCAGCCTTCCTCCAGGACCGCGGCCATGCTGGTGACCTCGTGCTTGCAGCGAAGGTCCACCCCCATGTCCAGGATCATGTCGATTTCCTCGTCCAGGACGGAGGGGGGAAGGCGGAACTGGGGGATGTTGTTCCACATGAGGCCCCCGGCCCGCTCCAGCGCCTCGTAGATCGTGACCTCGTAGCCCAGGGGCATGAGGTCGTTGGCGACGGTGAGGGAGGCGGGACCGGCCCCGATGCAGAGGACGCGCTTGCCGTTCTTCTTCTCGGGAATCCGCGGGAGGAGTTCCAGGACATCGTCCCGGAGGTCCGCCGCCACCCGCTTCAGCCGGCAGATGGCCACCGGCTCTCCGTCCAGGCGCGTGCGGCGGCAGGCGGGCTCGCACGGACGGTCGCAGGTCCGGCCCAGGATGCCGGGAAAGACGTTGGAGTACCGGTTCAGCATGTACGCCTCGGTGTACTTCCCGAGGGCGATGAGCCGGATGTACTCCGGGACGTTCGTGTGAGCGGGACAGCCCCACTGGCAGTCCACCACCCGGTGGTAGTAGTGGGGATCCGAGACGTCGGTGGGGCGCATGGGGCCTCCGGTGTCGGTGGACCGGACCGACGCAGGGTTCAGGGAGCGGACTCAGAGTCGGACGTCATGTCTCGTGGCTGCTTGCGCGTCTGGCGAGCGGCATCCCTGCGGGCGGCCTGGTCCCGCTCTGTTCGCCCTGCCCGCAAGGCCCGCTCCAGGATGGCACGGCCTTCAGAGACGGTCCGGTCCTTCCGGTTGCGCTCCGCCTCGATGGCTTCCTCGAGGAGATCCTCCGGGGGAAGGGTGGGCACGGAGAAGAGGGGGCAGAGCCAGCCGGTGCACCGGACGCCGTAGTCCAGGCAACTCACCAGCTCCGGATCCTCGTGGGCGGCGTCATCGGGGGCTTCCCGGACCAGAACGGGAATGGGCTGGTCCCGGGCCGAGCAGTACGCCCTCAAGAGAGAGGTGGTGGGATCCTCGGCCATCGCACTCCTCGCAGGCTCAAGAGAGCCCCAGCCCCGCCGAACCGACCGGTGGGGCCCTGTTGGGGCAGATTCCTGCAGGCCTCCGATTCCGGAAGGCCCGAACATGCGAAGATGCTTCCCCGGGGCGGGATGGGGCCGCGGCAGGGCCGGGCCTCCAGGCAGCCGCCTCCATGGGAAGGGCCCGGGGACACCTCACCCTCAAGCCCATGGCTCAACAGTACGGGAATGGACCTGATTGGGAAAGAGAGGGCTGCTCCCTCAACGCGATCGCACGTTCCGCGAAGCAAGGCACGCTTTCGGGGCTGAGCCCGCCTTCCCACATTGGAATGGACAGCATCCACGTCCTCCCTCGACAAGCGGGCTCGGCATCTGGAATGACACTTCTGAGCGGAGTGCGAGACGGTGTGACGAAGGCGGCCGACGCTCTGGCGAACACGGTGTCCAAGGGTGCGGATGCGGTCGCCGATGTGATCGAGACCGCCGGCAATGCGAGCGGCGACGGCCTCGGCTGGCTCGCGGACCGGACCCCCGGCGTGGGAGGAGTCCTCCGGTGGCTGGGCGGAATCCTGGCGGCGGCCACCGACCTGATCGGCAGTGCCGTCAAGGGCGTTGGCGCGCTGGTCGGGGGGATCCTCGCCGGTGCGATCACGGTCGTCGGCGCGCTCGTGACCCTCGATCCGGCGATGTTCCTGGAGGGCCTCCGAAGCGCGATCTTCGGCGTAGTGGGTGCCCTCCTACTGGTGCTGGGCAAGGCCGTAGCATTCGTTCAGGTGGTTTTCGGGATCGGGCGACCCCGGTCCTTGAACGAGGCCGAACGAACCCTGATCGCTCCCGTGTTCCATCGTTCGATCGCCACCTACAACGTCAGGGTCGTGGATGGAAAGGCCGGCGTGTTCAGCCTGAACGATCGGCCGTTCGTCCTCGGGAACGTCATCTACATGAAGGGGAGGGCCGTCCCGCAGGCCTCGAAGCTCTTCGTACATGAGTGCGTCCATGTCTGGCAGAATCAGCACGTCGGCGCGAGGTACACGGTGGAGGCCCTGGCCAGTCAGTTCTGGGGAGCGGGCTACGACTGGGAGCGGGAAGCGAACGCAGGGAAGGACTGGGAGCGGTTCGAACGGGAGGCACAGGCGGAGCTCGTCGCGGACGTGTACGCGCTGGGGAGCGTCAGGGCCGGGCGGCGCGGAAACGGCGTGTTCTTTGCGGAACCAGACGAGACGCAGCGGAGCTTCCACTTCAATCGCGTCGACAGGACGGCTCTGGCGAACGCAGCCACGAAGGTACCGCAAGCGTGCAACCCATGGCGATTGTCTTCATGGATCGCAGGTGCTCATGGCAGCAATTCCTCCGGGGACGGAAGTACGACCCGCAGTGGGTGAGCACCCGCTCTGCGGCCGGGTCCGGGAGACCAGCTCCCCGCGAAGCTACGGGCCACTACTCGAGCTCAGGATCTGCTTCGAAGCGAGCCCCCACGATCTTGCGGATCGTTCCGTCGGCCTGGGTGAGCACATACATCTCCCCATCCGGCGAGAGCCCCCAGCGAAGATCGGCCCTGCCCTCCCGCTCCACGAGGGTGAGGTCGGCGCCGTCGAGGTAGAGCCGCGCCTCGAAGATCTCGGCCTGCCGACCCTGTTGGATCTCGTCCGTGCGGACGTAGAAGACCCGGCCGAGCCGGATGTCGCTGAAGAAGAGGAGGCCCCGGAGCTCCGGGATGGCCCCGTCGTAGACGGGTCCCGCCGCGATCGAGTACCCCTCGTCATGGTCGTACTGGGCGATCGGATATGTGAAGCCATCGTCCATCCAGTCGTCCGGAAGCGGGAAGACGACACGATACTTGGAGGGGTCGTCGGAGCGGAGCACGAACGTTCCTTCCCGGTGCGGCCAGCCGTAGTTCCGACCCGGTTCGATCAGATTCAGCTCCTCGATGTTCGATTCTCCGATGTCTCCCAGGTACAGGAATGGGTCGGGCGGAGGGCTCCACCCGAGGCGGTTCGGGTTCCGGAAGCCGTAGGCGTAGATCTCCCGGATGATCTCTGGACCGGGGGAATCCGCCCACGGATTGTCCGCGGGGATGCCGTACTGCCCGTTCGAGGAATCGTTTCCGAGCGGGTCGATCCGAAAGAGGGTTCCGAGGGGGCTGTCCAGCCTCCCGAGGCCATCGACCACCCGGGCCAGGCTCGCGTCTCCCTCACCGATCGGCACGTAGAGGAGCCCGTAGTCCGGATCGCCGGGTCGGGCGTGCGGGTTGAAGGCGATTTCCTGGATGGCTCGCACGGTCCCCGTGGTGCGCACCCGGAGCACCTCCCGGCGCGTTCCCGAGAACACGGGGGCCGACGGGTCGGACGCGATCCACTCGGTCAGCACCGCATCGTAGCCTCGCTCCGGCACCACGTCCGGAGGAACGAAGTCGGGCTCGCCGGGCGCGTCGCGTCCCTCGGCGTGGGCCGTGTACAGCCTGCCGTTCTCGAGGAACTCCGGGTGGAAGGCGAACGAGTAGAGCCCTGTCCCGAGTCCGGGGGCATCGACGAAGTGCGGATGATCCGGACGAACGTCCAGGTAGAGACTGGAGGTGCCCCGGCCGAACTCGTGAATGAAGCCGCGCAGGTCGTTCACGAATTGCCGACCGCCGGGTAGGGTGCGGATGAGCCCCAGCCTGGAGAGGGGCGCTGCGTCGGCACTGGGCGTCACGACCACGTACGTCTCGGTCTCGAGCGCGAGCCCCTTGAATTCTATGGGATCCGGAATGGGATTGGTGAGCTGGGCTGAGAGCGCCGGTGCGGCGAGCAGGAAGGCGATCGCCGCGAAAATGGGTGGCTTCATGCACTCGGTCGAGGATTGGAAATGCAATGGGCGTGTTCGAGCGAGAGGCAAGGTAGAGCGGGCCTTCAGGAGTGTGCAACTCGGGGGCCGCACAGGCGGTGGAGGGAGGGTCGGCTGAGTTGTGCGCACGCCTGGAAAGTCGGTTCACGATGCGCAGGGGGTTCCGTCCTCAAACGCGCCACGCTCATCAAGCTCTGGTCCCCAGACGAGGGGCGCGCGACCCGGAACCTCGACCTCCTGGGCCCGGGCGCCCCGGACCTGCTCGGCGGGATCGAACCGGGTTGACCGCGAAGAGTGTCGCCCCGGATCAGCAGCTCTCCACCGTTCCGTCCGGATGCGTGGCTTCCGAATGCTCGATTGGCAGGTGCAGCGCCTCGATCGCCCTCCGGTCACGGACGCGCTGCCCCCACGATGCCTCTCGCTCAGCGGTCCCGCCACGCCTGCCTTCCCGCGATGCTCGCAACACCTTGCGTTCGCGGGCCGGGGGGCGTTCGGATTGCGCATCCGTGCGAACATCTCCGGGCAGGAGGCAGTCGATTGCTGGTTCAGCAGAGGGGAAGGGGGCGGCTCCGCCTGGTCGAGCAACACGAGCACGGGCTGATCTCCGGAGAGCTGGCCCGGTTGTGGATCGTGGGAGCCCAAGGGGGCGGTCTGCCGGAAACGGTGGTGCTCGCTACCGCCCTCCACGACCTGGGCTGGAGGTCGCTCGACGCCCACCCTCGACTGGATCCCGACACGGGACTTCCCCACGACTTCATAACCTTTCCCCTGGTGGAGAAGTATCGGGCCGCCGCGGAGGGAATCGACCGGGTGGCCGAGCTCCACCCCTACGCCGGGGTGCTCGTGAGCCTCCACTACAGCGAGCTGGGCAAGGAGAACGCTCCGGTGGAGTTTCTGGAGAACGAGAAGGAGCGCCGCTTCGAGCTGCTGGATCTCTTGGGTGAAGAGGCGCCGTCGG
>SLCK01000110.1 GCA_007125845.1 Gemmatimonadota bacterium | reverse complement strand
TTCTACGAGATCGTACCGGGGATCTCCCTCTTTCGCGCTCCGTCGATGGCGATTTTCCTCACGGGTTTCGCGGTCACGACCCTGGCGGGGCTTGGCATCGACCGCGGGGTGGCGCTCGCACACGAGGAGGGAGGCTTGAAACGGGCGCTGGGGATCCCGGGCGCGGTGGCGGCACTCCTCCTGCTCGGGGGCCTGATCAGCGCCGCCGGAATGCTCCCGGACCTCTGGACGTCCGTCTTCTCGCCAGCGCTCACGCAAGCCAAGGCGCAGGCGCTTGAGTCCGCGCTGCCGTTCATCACCAGGGGATTCTTCGTCGCCCTGCTGCTGACGAGCGCGGTGGGTGGAGTCTGGTGGGCAGTGGCCCGCGGACTGCTCTCTCTGTTCTGGGTCGTGCCCTGTCTCACACTCCTGGTCGCCGTGGATCAGATCCGGGTCAATGACGCCTTCATCCAGACCCTCGACTACGCCGCCTTCGCCCAGCCGGATGCAAACCACCGCTTCCTCATGGAGAGAGGCGCCCAGGAGGCCCCGTTCAGGGTCTTCTCAATGATCCAGGGGGGACAGGACGTGGCTCCGGGGATGTACGGGATCGAGCTGGCCGGGGGGCACCACCCGAACGATATTGGACGCTACCGCGAGCTCATCGGAATGGAGGGAGGAGGGATTCCGGAGCACCTGGCCACCTTCAACCCGAACGTTTTGGACGTTCTGAACATCCGCTACATCCTCTGGCCGGACGCCCAGTACGGGAGGCTCGAGGGTGTGTCGCCAGTGAGCCAGGTCGAGTTCACGGACGGGGCGGTCTTCAGCTCGGTGTACCCCTATCCGGCGCTCCCCCGGGCTCGGGTGGTCGGTGACGCGCTCGTGGTGCCGGAGGCCCGGACGCTGGAAACCGTCCTCGACCTCGACGCTTTCGACCCCTCCTCGCAAGTCGTGCTGAGCGATCCGCCCCCATTCGAGCTCGGTGGCCCGGGGGTCGAAGGGGAGGTGACCTGGGTGGAGCGGACCCCGAACCGGCTCGTCCTCGAGGTGGAGGCCACCGGGCCCGCCCTCCTGGTCCTCTCGGAAAACTGGTTTCCGGCCTGGCAAGCCACGGTAGATGGGGAGGAGACCCCGGTGCTGCGGGCGGATCACACCCTCAGGGCCGTAGCCGTCCCCGCCGGAACCCACCGCGTCGAGCTGACGTACCGCTCGCCTCTCCTGCGGGCGAGTCTCGGCGTGAGTGTCTTCTCCCTCCTCCTCCTCATTGGAGCTGCAGCCACGGACCTCGTGCAAGCTCGGGAAAGGCGAGCGCGGGGAAGGGAAGGGCCGCCATGACGGCGTCCGTCGTCCCTCGCGGACCCCGGGATCCCGGCATGAGGGTCGAGGAACCTCGCTCGAAGGGACTTCCAAGGCCCGTGAAATGGGCGATCCAGCTCCTGCTGACGGCGGGAGTCACCTGGCTGATCGTCCACCGGATCGGTGTGTCCCTCGACGAGGCGCTGGCGCTGGGACCGGCGATTCCCGATCCGGCCGCGGGGTGGCTCCTCTTGTCGGTCCTCCTCCTACTGACGGGGTTCGCCTTCACCGCGACGCTGTGGGGGCGCCTGGTGGGGGAGCTCGGTTCCCGAAATCCCGGAGCCTGGTCCTCCGTGCGAATCGTGCTCGCTGCCAATCTGGGCCGCTACCTCCCGGGAAAGCTCTGGCAGATGGCGGGTCTGGCCCTCCTTTCGCGCAGGGCGGGGGTCTCGGCCACCGTGGGCGCCACGGCGGGCGTCCTCGGTCAGACCTTCGCTCTCGCGGCCGCGGCCGTCCTGGCCATCCCGGTCCTCCTGGGTCCGGGGCTCCCCGCCGGACGTCCGGGCTTGTGGGTGATCGCCGCCCTGGCGCTGTGCATCGCTGGGGCGAGCGTGCCCCCCCTGTTCAGGGGCGGGCTGAGGGTGATCTTCCGGCTCGCTCGCAGGTCCGACGCCGACCTGCCCAGGACCGGGCCCCTCTTCGGACCCCGCTGGCTGGGGTGGCACGCCCTGAGCTGGGTGCTCTACGGTGCTGCCTTCGTGGTGTTCGTCCGGGGGCTGGGGCTTCCGGGCAATGGTCTCGAGCTCGCTGCGGCCTTTGCCGCCGCATACCTCCTTGGGTACATCGCCTTCTTCGCCCCTGCAGGGATCGGGGTCCGGGAGGGGTTCCTGATCGCCTTCCTCCGGCCGGAGCTGGGGTCGGCAGCAGTCGGGGTGGCGGTTCTCACCCGCATCTGGATGACCGTGGTGGAGCTCGTGCCCGCCGGAGGGCTCGCACTGTGGGAGATCCTCCGCGGAGACAGAGACGCACGCGTGGACGAGTCGGTGCTCGAGGAGTCGCGGCACGAGGGCAGGGTGGACACATGACCGGTCGAGGAGGCGATCCCGGAGCGCGCACGCTCGTCATCGTGCCGACCTTCAACGAGCGGGACAACGTGCCCCGGATTGTTCCACTGGCCCTCGAGGTCGCCGACGAGATCGAGGTCTTGATCGTGGACGATGCGTCTCCTGACGGCACCGGGGAGGTGGCCGACGACCTGGCGGCAGCGCAGCCGGATCGGGTGCATGTCCTGCACCGGGAGGGCAAGTCGGGGCTGGGCCCGGCCTACCTCGCCGGGTTTCGCTGGGCGCTCGAGCGGGGATACGCCCGGATCTGCGAGATGGACGCCGATCTGTCCCACCCTCCCGAGAAGCTGGCCGACCTGATCCGGATCTCGAAGCGGGTGGACTTCGTGATCGGCTCCCGGTATGTGGGGGGAAGGGTGACCGTGGTGAACTGGCCGATCGGGCGTCTCCTCATCTCGTACTTCGGGACGGTCTACGCGCGCACCATCACCGGACTGCCCGCGTCGGACGCCACCGGAGGGTTCAACCTCTTCAACCGGCGGGTGCTCGAGGCACTGGACCTGGACCAGATTCGCTCCACCGGCTACACCTTCCAGATCGAGCTCAAGCTGCGTGCCTGGCGAAAAGGCTTCACCTTCGAGGAGGTGCCGATCGTCTTCACGGAGCGCGACCAGGGCGAATCGAAGATGTCCAAGAGGATCGTGCTCGAAGCAGTCTGGAAGGTCTGGATGCTCAGGATCCTCAATCTCCTGGGGAAGCTCTGATGGCCCTCAAGGATTTTCTCTACCGGTGCCCCTACTGCGGCAGGGATCCTCTCGAAGGAGTTGGGGACGAGGCACGATGCGGAAGCTGCCGCCGTCGGTATCGGCGCGGAACGGAGCCGAGGGGGATCCAGGTCATCGAGGACGACGGGGAGAGCGAAGAGGTTTCGGCCCGACACCTCGGCGACCGTATTCGGGAGCTGGACGGCGACCTGGAGGCCGAAGGCGGGTCGGGCGGTGGAGTGATTCTCGAGGCGGACGTCACGGCGCAGGTCGCCGAGGTCGAGGAACCGATCCGCTACCGGGGAGCGCTGCTCGGGTTCGTGGAAAGGGCCGGGCCCGAGCTTTCGGGTACTCTTCGGGTCACAGGGCGGGAGTTGCAGTTCGTCCCGGACGACGGTGCAGCGCGGCAGTGGTCTCTCCTCGACGTCCGGGCGCTCCAGACAGCCTCCGCCTCGGTGCAGATATCGTCGGTGGAAGGAGGCGTCGTCACCTTCGCCTTCTCGGGGGACTCGCCGAAACGCTGGGAAGAGACCCTCAAGCGTCTGCTCCGTCGCTCTTGGCGCGAGGAGGGGAGGGGAGAGATCTTCGAGTTTCAACCACGGATCCGTGCCAGATGAGTCGAATCGGTCGGCACGAAGCACAGCCCATGACGCCATGGTACCGGACTCTCCATCCGGTGGTACGGTGGGGAGTGAATCGGATGGTGCGCGTGAAGGTGGAGGGCCTCGAACACGTCCCGCCCTTCGGTCCTGCCATCCTCGTACCCAATCACCAGAGCTTCCTCGATCCGATCCTCGTCCAGGCGCACTGTCCCCGAGCCGTGGACTCGATGACCAAGAGCACGCAGTTCCAGAAGCCCTTCTTCCGCTGGCTCATTCCTCGGCTGCACGCATTCCCGGTACGGCGGTACCGTGTCGACCCCCAGGCCGTGCGCGTCCTGCTCCGCAGGCTCGAGGCGGGCAGGGTGGTCTGCATCTACCCGGAGGGGGAGCGGAGCTGGGACGGGACCCTGCAGCCCTTCCGCAGGGGGACGCTCCGGGTTCTCCTCAGGGCCGGTGTTCCGGTCATCCCCGTGGGCATCGACGGTGCCTTCGATGTCTTGCCACGCTGGGGCAAGCGCTCCCGGAGAGATCGGACGGTCTACATCCGGTTTGGCCGCCCGCTCCTCCTGGAGGAGCAACGGGATCGGGAGAAGAGGGAGGCCGCGGTCCCGGAGTTGGAGCGGCGATTGAGAAGGGAACTGCTCGTGCTGTCGGGGCAGGTGGAGCTGGATCACCAGGAGGAGGAGGAGGACGAGGAAGCCGATGAGCAGATCTCGCGGCGGGGGGGCGGGGGTGCCCGTTCCACCTGATCCCGAGGAAGCTGACGCCTCGGAGCGGCGAATCGACCGAGCCTACTACGAGGAGAGCGGATACTTCGAGGAGGGAGGCGCACACCTTCGCGATCCCGACAGCCCCTTTCATCGATATCGGCAGGAGAAGGTTCTCGAGCTCTGTGGACCCGTCGAGGGCCAGAGGATCGTGGATCTCGGGTGCGGCTGGGGCACGATCTCATTCGCGCTGGCCGAGACGGCACGCGAAGTCGTAGGCGTGGACTTCGCCGAGACGGCCATCCGGATCTGCAGGGCCCGCCTTCAGCGGGAACCCATGGTCGGACTGCGATTTACACGAGCAGACGCCCGGGATACAGGACTGCCCGGAGGGCAGTGGGACCTCGTCGTAGCGGCGGATCTGGTCGAACATCTGTATCCGGAGGACACCCTGGCCGTGTATCGGGAGGCCCGCCGGCTCCTGCGCCCCGGCGGGCGTTTGGTCGTGTGGACGCCCAACCCAGGACACCTCCTGGAGTGTCTTCGCCGTTGGGGTGTGCTGCGTGCAGACCCCAGCCATGTGGACTACAAGACCCTGGACCGGCTCGCCCGGGAGCTCGGAGAGGAGGGCTTCGAAATCGAGGTCGCCTACCACGCCGAGTCCCATCTTCCCATCGTCCGGACATTAGAACGTTGGACACTTCGGTGGATCCCTCTCTTCCGGAGGCGAGTAGGTGTAAAGGGGAGGCGGTCGTAGGGCATGGGTGAAGGAAAGTCCCGTGTCCAGTCTCGCGGGACCGTCTCTGGTTGATCGATGGCAACGACGACGATCGTTCTCTCAGGTCTTGCCGTGGGGTGTGGCGACCACATCCCCGGGGAGCAGACGTGGCAATCGATCGCCAGCGAACGGATCATGAACGGTCGGTTCCACCTTGGGCGTCCTTTTTCCGGAAACCCCAGGACTTGACATAATATACATTATACGACACTGAGTTGGTACGGGATGGCGCAAGGTTCTCGGCGATCCGGCTGGCCGTGAGGGTCGACTGGTTGTGCTGTGGAAGTGGATTCAAGCCGCCGGTCGGAGCCGCCCGGAGTTGACCTCGACCGGACTCCCTTCAGCTCTCCACTGCCGCGGCGAGCTCCGCGATTCGCAGCTCGATCCTGGCGCGCTCGGGGTGATCTTCGTCCAGGCCGTCCAGGACCGACTCGTACGATTCGAGCGCGGAGGCCGTGTCTCCCTGGGCGAGGAGGGTCCGTGCCAGCCCCTCGCCTGCCTCCCGCCTCTGGAAAGTGAATTCGGCGCGCTCGTGCAGCTCCCGGTAGACCTCAGCCGCATCCTCCCAGCGTGCCCCCTCTTCCAGGGCGACCCCCAGAAGGAAGGTGGCCTGCACCCCGAGCGCCGACCGAAAGTCAGGCGCGACGACTTCCAGCACCGAGATGGCTTCGTCGATCTGGTTTTCGTCGAGATGCAGCTCCGCCAGGAGGAGCCGGGCCTCGGTCCCGTACGGAGTTCCCCCGAATTGGTCGAGATAGCCCCTCACTCGCTGTTGTGCCTCCTGCGGGCTCTCGAAAAAGATGACCTGATGGATCTGCTCCAGCTCCGAGGCGGCCAGGTCGAGCCGCTCGGACCGCTGCTGGAACCAGTAGAGGCCACCGACCACGAGCACGACGATGGCCACGCCCCCCACGACCATGACGGCCGTGTTGCGCCGCGCCCAACCCACGAGCTCGAGGACGCCTGCGGTGAAGGCGTCGTCCGAGCCTCCCCGGGAAGACGAAGGACGACGAGAGGACGAGGGTCTGCGCTTGGCCATGGAGTTTCTTTCTGCGCGCTGCGTTGCCGTAGCCGGAAGGCGGACCTTCCGGGCGAAGGTATAGACGTGAAAAGGTATGACGGGCCCCAGCAAGGGTCAACGACGGGCCCTGGCCTGCACTGCCGCCGTGGAGGTACGTTTCTACGGGAAGAAAGGGTAGGTGCGGCCGACCGCGCTCGGACCCGGCGAACCGCATGCCCTGAAACCATGGGAACGAGGAGCAGACAGATGGAACGTTGGATAGCGGTGGTGGGGTGTGCATTCGCCTTGCTCGCCGTTGGGCTCGGAGCCTTCGGCGCTCACGCCCTGGAGGAGCGGCTTCCGCCGCGTGACCTCGAGATCTTCGAGGTGGGCGTCCGCTACCAGATGTACCATGCGCTGGCTCTCATCGGCCTGGCGGCTCTCCTGGGTCGCTGGCCCGGAACGCTTGGAATCTGGGCGGGCGTGGCATTCGCCTTCGGAATCGTCGTCTTCTCGGGATCCCTCTACCTGTTGGTCGGAACGGGAGCCCGCTGGTGGGGCGCGATCACACCGATCGGGGGGACCGCATTCCTGGTGGGCTGGGTTCTAGCCATCATCCACCTGCTCCGGGCCCCATGACTCCGGAACGTCTGCAGGAAGTACGGGAGGCGGTCCAAGAAGCCGACGGAGTGGTGATCCTGACCGGCGCCGGGGTGAGCGCGGAATCCGGGATTCCCACGTTTCGGGACCCGGGCGGGGTCTGGGCGCGCTACCGTCCGGAGGACCTCGCCACGCCAGGCGCCTTCTCGCGGGATCCACGCACGGTCTGGGAATGGTACGATTTTCGCCGCCGGACCGTCCTCGCCTGCACCCCGAATCCCGGACACGAGGCGATCGCTGGACTCCTCCTGCAACGCTCCGATGCAACCCTGGTGACGCAGAACGTCGACGGCCTGCACCAGCGGGCGCTGGAGGAAGCCCGGGCCCGGGAGGCGAAGCCGAACGATGAGCCGCTGCCGGACATCCTGGAGTTGCACGGAAACCTCCTGCGGGTCCGATGCACCGTGTGTCGGATGCGGGCGGATCACCGGGAGCCGATCCGAACGGAGGGGGTGGATACCCTTCCCCGGTGTCCGGACTGTGGAGCCCTGCTGCGTCCCGATGTCGTCTGGTTCGGAGAGATGTTGAACAGTGCAACGCTCGAGGCATCGTTTGCCGCCGCTGCCTCCGCTCAGATCTGTCTCGTGGTGGGGACGAGCGCCGTCGTCCATCCTGCGGCCGGCGTTCCGGTGGCCACCCTCCAGGCGGGCGGAGACCTCGTGGAGGTGAACCCGACCACGACTCCCCTGAGCGGGCGGGCTCGTTGGACCTTCCGGGCTCCCAGCGGTCAGGTCCTTCCCGAGATCCTGGCCGCACCCGATTGAGCGTTCTCGGCGGTCTGGAGCTGCTCCGCAGGGTGAGCGGGCTCAGGGGGACGGTGCCATCCCCATCAGGACGGTCAGGCGGGCGTCGCCGGTGTTTTCGACTCCGTGCTCCACGTCGGCCGGGGCCCAGATGAGGTGACCGGCACCCAGGGTCTGCGACTCGGCCCCTACCGTGAAGCGCCCTTCCCCTTCGATGACGAAGTAGAACTTGTCCTGGCCCCCGTGGCTGTGCACGCGCTGCACCTGGCCGGGCTCCAGGCAATTCACGCCGAGCATCAGCCGCTCGCTCTGCATCAGGGTCGCCTTGAAGTGCTTGGGTTCCGAGCTTCCGGTGTGCTCAGCGAGCGCAATGAAGGGATTCATCGTGTGGGAAGGGTTCAGGAGGGTCGAATGTCCTCGCCAGGACTCGAACCTGGGACCTGCTGCTTAGGAGGCAGCCGCTCTATCCGCCTGAGCTACGAGGACGACAGGGACACAAGATAACAAGGGGGCGCCAGATGTGGAGCCCCCTTCCCTGTCCCCTGGCGTCAGGTCGAGGCTTCAAGCCTCGGCTGCCACCCCGGCGGGCCCGGATTCCGACTCACCCAACAGGATCGCCTACGACACCTCGATGGTCCGCGGGAAGAGCTCGTTGTTCTCCCAGCGCGTCCGTTTCATCGAGAGGTCGTCGGGCTGAGTCCGGCCTCTCGCGTCGGTCGCCCTCGAGACGATGGTGTGCTCTCCCGGCGAGAGCCCGGTGGTCTCGAAGGTGAAGAAGGTCCAGGTGTAATCATCCCCCCTCGAATCGAGCGCCGCCGGCTCCCACTCCCCGTCGTCGATGCTGATGTCCACGCGATCGAGGGGGGTTCCGTCGGTCCACGCGGCACCGAAGATGGTGAAGCGGTCCCCTTCCCGGGTCACTCTCGCGATCGCGGATTTCACCCGCTGCCGCGTCACGGACGTCTCGATCCACTCCCTGCGGCCGTCCACCTCGCGCTCGATCAGGGTCACGTAGTCCCGAGCCATGAACCGCGTCATCAGCGCCCGGTCACTCAGCTCGATCCGCTCCAGCCACTTGATCTGGGCGATCCCGTACCAACCGGGCACGATGAGCCGAACGGGAAAGCCGTGGACGACCGGCAGGGGTTCACCGTTCATCTCGTAGGCCAGGATCGGCCGCGACTCGCGCACGTCGGCGAGCGACATCGACCGTGCGAAGTTCTGCTCGACCTCCGCTCCCCGTATCTCCTCGACCCCGGTGTCCGCGGCCCAGAAATGAACGTGGTCGGTCCCGGAGGTCGGGCCGACCTCGTCGAGGATCGTGTTCAGGTCGGCACCCGTCCACGTGGCGTTCCCGACCATCCCGTGCAGCCGGACCCTCGAGTTGCCGGAGCACTCGAACACCGTGGTCCGTTCGACCCTCTCCCGGCTCCTCAGGTCGTCGAGAGAAAGCGAGAGGGGCCGGTCCAGAAGGCCGAACAGATCGAGGCGGTAGGCTGCCCCATCGAGCTCGGGCATCCCGTAGTGGGAGACTGCGAAGAAGTCCTCGCTCGGCGTGATCCACGATTCCAGATCACGCAGATCCTGCGCCACGAGGTTCTCCCCCGGAAGGCGTTCGGGCTCTTCCGATCGCAGGGTGCTGAAGCCGGGCGGGATGTCCGTGAAGGGCACGATGGTTTCGGTGTCGCGGAACCAGCCCTTGGGCCAGCCGGGAACGGCGGTGGCGGCGAGTCCTACAGTGACCAGGCCAGCCTGCCTGAGCATTTCCCGACGAGAAAGCATCCGGTGCGTCATGAGAACTCCCTCCCGCCCAGGAGATAGCCTGCGACCAGGCCCCGGAGCATGGATTCGAAAGGGGAAAGACGGGGTTCGCTGAGCAGCGCGATTCCGCCCTTGTCGCGCAGTGCCGCAGCCAGTTCCTCGAGCATCTGGGCCACATCCGTGGCGGTCGAGGCCGACCGGGAGCCGGAAGTGGGTGCTCTTCTACGGATGGGATCGTCCGGGAGGATGAAGGCCTCCTCCGGGAACGCCGGCTCGGTGGAGCTGGGCCGGAGGCGGCGGTGAGGTCTGCCGCGGGCCCGTGCTCTCAGCGACGATCGTCGGTCTCCGGGAGGAAAGGCCGGGGGCGGCAGCCTGTCCAAGGCCGGGGCACGATCACCAGCGCCGTTTCCCCCTTCTGTCGCGTCTCCCCGTCCCGGGGCCATCGGGGGCTCGGCTGCATCCGGGCTCTCTCCTGGGTCCGACATCGATCATCTCCGTCGAGGGGACGCGGGCTGGGGTGACGGTTCGGCCAATATACTGCCCCGATGACGGGTTGGGAAAGCACGCTTCAACGGGGTCTCCTGGACCCCGGCTCCTCCTCCTCCCCCCATCCGTAGCGCCCGAGGAGAGGAACGAAGGTACAGCGCTGCTCCAGGCTCTCTCGAACCAATCGGTCCCCTTCCCTGCGAATCAGCACGAGCGTCTGGGCGCGCCGGGTGCCCACCGGCAGGAGGAGACGCCCCCGGTCGGCGAGCTGGTCCGTAAGGGCCCTGGGGACCGAAGGAGAGGCGGCGGAGACGGTGATCACATCGTACGGAGCGAACTTCCGCCAGCCGATCGAGCCGTCGCCCACCATGAGTGCGACGTTCGCGAGGCCGATAGCGTCGAGCGCGAATCGGGCGCGGGTCGAGAGCTCGCGAACCCGCTCCACCGAGTACACCCGCTCCGCCGCGAGGGCAAGCAGGGCCGTCAGGTACCCGCTTCCCGTCCCGATCTCGAGCACCCGGTCCTGCGGCGTCGGCTCCAGGATCTGGAGCAGGAGTGCCTGAAGAGAGGGTTGGGAGACCGTCTGGCCGTACCCGATCGGGAGCGGAGCGTCCTCGTACGCCCGGGTTCTCACGCCCTCGGGCACGAAGAGATGCCTGGGCACCTGATCGAAGAGTTGCAGGAGATCGAGGTCCTCGATCCCCTTCGCCCGAATCTGCTCGATCAGGCGCCGCCTGGCCCCGACGAATCGGAGGTCGTTCAGAGCGCCAGGTTCCACCCGCGAATCTCCTCCAGGAGGCGGTAGTTCGTGAGGTCGAGGTGCAGAGGCGTGACCGAGATGTAGCCCTCCTCGATCGCCTTGAAGTCGGACTCCGGGTTGCCTGTCCAGTGTGTGGCCCCTCCCCCGATCCAGAAATACTCCCTCCCGGACGGGTCCTTTGCCTGGGTCAGGGAGTCGGAGTATCGGCGCTCACCGAGCGAGGTTACGCGGACCCCTTTCACCTCGCCGGGAGAGATCGGCGGAAGATTCACGTTGAGCAAGGTGGACTCCGGGAAATCCGCGCGGTCGATCAGCAGGTGCAGGAGCGTCACGAGAGTCTCCTCCCACGCTTCGATGGACTCGAAGTCCTGTCCTACGTACGAAAAGGCCACGGCGGGCACGCCGAGGACCGTGGCCTCCATCGCGGCGGCGACCGTGCCGGAGTAGAGGACGTCCTCGCCCATGTTCGCACCGTGGTTCACACCCGAGAGACAGAATTCCGGCCGGGCGCCCATCAGGGCATTCACGGCGAGAATCACGCAGTCCGTCGGCGTACCGTCGACGACGAGGGTGCCGTCCGCTGCCCGACGACTTCGCAACGGGTGATGGAGGGTGAGCGAGTTGCTCGTCGCGCTCTGCTCGCGGTCCGGAGCGACGACCGTAACTTTTCCCAGCTGACTCGCCGCCGAAGCGAGGACCCGCAATCCCGTGGCGAGAAATCCGTCGTCGTTGGTACACAGTATCTTCCGGCTCATTCAGACTCGTCCTCGGAGGAGAGGGTGAGGGTTTCCCTGAGTTGCTCCAGCTCCGCCCGGATCCCCAGGAGCGCGGCCGGATCGAATCGCTCCGCCTCGCCGGCTCGGTCCCCTTCACCGCGACGGATCAGGTCGAGCTTCCGCTTCGCTCCCTCGATGGTGTACTTCTCTTCGTAGAGGAGGTGCTTGAGAAGGAGGACCAGCTCGATCTCCTTGGGCCGATACACGCGGTTTCCCGCCTGGTTCTTCGTGGGTCCGAGGGCCTCGAACTGGGTTTCCCAGTACCGCAGCACGTGGGGCTTGAGCCCCGTCAACTCGCAGACCTCGCCGATCGAGTAATAGGCTCGGTCGAGAATGGGCCCCTCGTCCATGAGTCGACCCTCCCTTCAGCTCCAGGACTCGGGCTTGGGGTCGCGAAGCAGCAGGTCCTGCACGGCGGCCCGCGGAGACTTCCCATCCTCCAGAATGGCGCATACCTGGTCCACGATCGGCATCTCCACTCCATGGCGTCGCGCGAGGGCGTGAACCGCGGGAGCGGTCCGAACCCCTTCCGCCACGGCCGTCATGGAGTCGAGAATCTCGGAAAGCGCCTCTCCCTTGCCCAGCCTCACGCCCACCGTGCGGTTGCGGGAGAGCTCGCCCGTGCAGGTGAGGACCAGGTCACCCATTCCCGCCAGCCCGTAGAAGGTGGCGGCCTCGGCTCCCATCGCCACGCCGAGGCGCGTGATCTCCGCCAGACCCCGGGTGATCAGCGCGGCCTGGGTATTGTCACCGAAGTCCAGCCCCTTGGAGACCCCGGCGGCGAGGGCGATCACATTCTTGAAGGCTCCGCCGAGCTCGACACCAAGGACGTCGGGGTTCGTGTACACCCGGAACGTAGTGGTGCTGAAGATCGTCTGTACCCTCAATCGGGCCTCGCTGGAGCGGCTTGCCACCACGACCGCCGAGGGCACTCCCTTCGCCACCTCCAGGGCAAAGGTGGGGCCGGAAAGGACCGAGAGCCGATCTGCGGCCCGAGGGGAAAGAAGGGGGGCGAGCACCTCGTCCATCCGGCGCAATGTGGCGATCTCGATTCCCTTTGAGGCCGTCACCACGATCGCGTCCTCATCGATGTGGGGTCCAGCCTTCTCCATGACGCGACCCACGAATTGAGAAGGACTGACCGACACCACGAGCTCGGCGCCGGGAACCACGTCCTCGAGGCGGTTCGAGACCAGGAGGTCAGTGGAGAGTGGAATTCCGGGAAGGTAGCTCGCGTTCTCGCCCAGATCCCGGACTTCCCGGACCACCTCTTCCTCGAAGCTCCAAAGGGCGACCCGGTGCCCATTCCGATGCAGCAGGTGGGCGAGTGCCGTTCCCCAGCTTCCCGCCCCGATGACCGCAACCTTCACACCTTCGTCCGGACGCTCGTTCATGGCTCACCCTCCCTCGGCCCCTTTTGCAGGCGCGCCTCTTCTCCCCTGACGAGGCGCGCAATGTTGTCACGGTGTGCCCAGATCACGAAGGCGGAGAGCGCGACGGCGAAGAAGATGAGAGCAGGACCGTGCGATGATGCCGTGAGGATGACCGCCGCGGGAAGCGCGACGGCAGCGAGAAGTGAACCGAGGGAGACGTACCTCGTCAGCACCACCGTTGCCGTCCAGATCGCAAGGCAGGCCGCCAGGGCCATGGGAGCAAGAGCGAGGAATACCCCTGCGCTCGTGGCCACCCCCTTGCCTCCCCTGAATCCCACCCAAAGCGAGAATACGTGACCGCAGATCGCTGCCGCCCCGTACACGAGGGCCCAACCGCCGGCCAGCTCCGGCGTGAGAAGCGGGAAGAGGGCCGGAGGCACCCAGCCCTTGAGGACATCCACCACGAGGACCGGCGCGGCAGCGTTGAGGCCCAGCACCCTGAGGGTGTTGGTCGCGCCGAGATTCCCGCTTCCCTGCCTGCGCAGATCCACTCCGTACATCCAACGTCCGAGCCAGTAGGACGTGGGGACGGATCCAAGGAAGTACGCCGAAGCCGTGAGCACGAGCCCACTCGTCACCGACTCCTCCCCCTCGCAGGGCTGGATTCTCGAAGGCGGATCCGGATCGGTACCCCGCGGAAGCCCCACGCCGCCCGGAACCCGTTCTGCAGGTAGCGAACATAGTGCGCTGGGACCTCACTCGGAAAGTTCGAGAAGATCACGAAGGTGGGAGGTTCCGTGTCGGCCTGGGTCGCATATCGGAGCTTCACGGGTCGACCCCTCGAGTGTGGAGGCGGCTGTCGACCAACAAGGCGCTCGAGCACCTCGTTCACCTCGTGCGTGGGAACCCGGCGGCGACGCTCCTCCGCTACCTCGAGCAGAAGATCGAGGCTTCGCCTCACCCGCTGGCCCGAGAGCGCCGAAAGGAAGAGTACGGGCACGGCGGCAAGGAATGGGGCACGCAATCGGATCGCGCGCTCGAATAGGGGTGCCGAGGTGTGGTCCTTCTCGATGAGGTCCCACTTGTTCACTCCGAGGACGACTCCGCACCCGGCGTCCCAGGCCGCCTCGACCACCTTGATGTCCTGATGCCGCAGTCCCTCGGTGGCATCGACGAGCACCAGGCAGACATCCGCGTCGCGGATGACCCGCTCCGTCCGTAGGCTCGAGTAGTACTCCACCGACTCGCGGATCCGCGACTGCCGTCGCAGCCCCGCCGTGTCCACGAACACCAGCCTCCGTCCATGATAGTTGAGCGTCGAGTCCACCGGATCCCTGGTGGTGCCGGGGGTGTCGCTCACGACCATCCTCTCCTCTCCGAAGAGCCGGTTGATGAAGGAGGATTTCCCCACATTCGGCTTTCCGAGCACGGCGATCCGTAGGTCGGCGTGTTCGGGTTCCGCCACTCGTTCCGGGAGGGCGGCCACGACTCGGTCGAGGAGATCTCCGGAGCCCTTTCCCGAGATTGCGCTCACCGGTACGGGCTCTCCGAGGCCGAGGCTCCAGAAGTCGTGGTAGGAAGTATCGCGAGGCAGGTTGTCCACCTTGTTCACCACGACGATGAGCGGACGACCGGACGTTCGGAGCACATCGCTCAGGCGCTCATCGAGCGGGTTCACGCCTTCCTTGCCGTCCACCAGGAAGAGGAGCACGTCCGCCTCCTCGATCGCGGTGAGCACCTGGCCCCGAACGAGCCGGTCCATCGGCTCGTCGCTGCCCTCCACCACACCCCCGGTGTCGACCACGAAGAACTCCCGGCCGGCCCACTCGGCGCGGGCGAAGTTCCGATCCCGCGTCACCCCCGGCCGATCGTCGACGATCGCGGCGCGGTGCCCAAGGACGCGATTGAAGAAGGTGGACTTTCCCACGTTCGGCCGCCCGACCACCGCGACCACCGGAAGGCGTCGGCTCACAACGAGCGGAGGGCTTCGGTGATCTCGAAAGCCGGGAGCACCTGGGCCGGAGCGAGCTCTCGACGGAGGGTGTCGAGCGGGAGAGAGTCGATGAAGACTTCGTCCTGATTGAGCGCTTCGGCCGGAATGAGGATCAGATCGCCTGCCTGCGGATAGGTCGCGGCTCCCAGGAGGTCGCGGCCGGAGAGGAGGCCCCCTACGGTGACCAGATCGCCGAAGTACTGGTTTCGCACCATCGTGACATCGACCTCGGCACCCGTGGCCTCCGCGAGGACCGCCGCCCGCTCCTCCAGGAACGGTGCCATGGATCTTCCCGTCAGAAGTCGGATTCGCCGGTCCCCGAGGTCGGGGAGGTCGCCGAGGCCCTCGTCGAACGCGTCGAGGAAGGTTCGGACGGCACCGACTCCGTTCTCCGTCAGGGAGAAGTCGTCGTAGTAGCTCCCGGGGGGCGGGTCCCGGTCCGTGAGCAGGAAGAGCTCATCGGCAGCGTAGCACCAGTGGTATCCCCTCTCCCGTGCGGCCCGCTCACGAATCGCTTCCACCTGTTCAAGGGCACGCACCGACTCCGGCTTCGTGAGGGGTCGGACCGGTCGATTCACGTTGAACCTGGTCAACCCCACCGGCACCACCGACAGGGTGCGCACGCCCGGACCCAGCGAGTAGAGGTCACGAATCGTCCGATCGAGGTGGGGACCATCGTTCCACTCCGGACACAGGACGATCTGCGTATGCACCTCGAGACCGTGATCCGTGAGGAAGCGGAGCTGATCCATGATCAAGCCGGCCCGCCGGTTCTTGAGCAGGCGCACCCGGACGTCGGGCTCCGTAGCGTGGACGCTCACGTACAGGGGAGAAAGCCGCTGGTCCACCAGGCGCTGGAGCCCCTTTGGCCCCAGATTCGTCAGCGTGACGTAGCTGCCGTAGGTGAAAGAGAGCCGGAAGTCGTCGTCCCGCAGGGAGAGACTCTGGCGCGCGCCCTCCGGGTTGCCGTCGATGAAGCAGAAAACGCACTCGTTGGCACACTCGCGTACCGTGTCGGGCGCCGGCACGATGCCGAGCTCCTCATCAGGATCCTGCACGATGTCGAGAATGGTGCGCTGCCCGTTCGGCTCCACCGCCTCCAGCTCGAGCTCCGCGTCGGCCACCAGGAAGGTGAAGTCGATGCCGTCCCGGACGCGCTCGCCATTGACGCGCACGATCCGCGTTCCCACCTGGAGCTCGAGCTCCTCGGCGATGCTCCCGGGTTCGATCTGGTCAATACGGATCATGCGTCTTCTCCCGGCACCGCGGGTGGGATTCGCCTCCACGCCGCGTCCCACGCTCGGAGACGGCAACGGCACCTGACGGAAACGGCAATCGGATAGCCTGGAAAGATAATGATGCGCCCCTACCGCCTCAACAACGGACGAGGTCGATCAGACGTCGAGGGTCCTGTCCAACTCCCCAATCCGTTCCGACGCTCCGCCCCCCTGCTCGGAACGCCCGGGCGCGGTGGGCGTGGCCGCAGCAAGGGGTTTTCCCCGCACCTCCCCGCACGCTCGCGGAGAGATCACAATCATGGGGTAGGACGGCGGGAAATGTCGATCTGCTTTCGCACGGAAATCCCAAGATTGTGGTGATGGCCGTCGCCGTAGGCCGCAAAGGGCTCGAGCTCGAATTCGTCCGCAAGCACGATGCGCCCGCTGGCGAAGAAGCCCGAACTGCTGACGCCCAGGCGAACCAGAGAACCTCGATCGCCCATGCCGTATCCCATCCCCAACTTGAGGACTGGAGCGGGCACGGGTGCGGGCTCATGGTCGGAAAAGCTTCCCTCTACGAAAAAGCGATCCAGACGGCCGACCCGGAGTGAGGCGGCAGGCAGGAGACGGTCGGTGTCACCATCCGTGACCAGCGTCCCGCCCAGGCCCCCGAGTCGGACCCCCAGGTACCGGCTGTCGTAGCCGCCGGTCAGGCCCAGCCCGGAGACTCGCTGTTCGGGGCCTCCCTGCTCGGTGTCGGTGCCGACGAAGAGTTGCGCCCGACCCGTGATCCGGTTGGCATCCGAAAGCTCCCGGGTGACCGCAACCGATGCGCCACCGACCTGGTAATCGTGGACGCCCCCACACGACTCCTCGTAGCGACCGGTCATGGCCCCACCGCCCACCGTCAGGTAGGTCCGCAGGGCGGTGGTGTCTTCCTGGGCCCATGGCGATCCGAATAGGACGATCGCAAGAGCGGGAGCAACGGCGACTCTCTGCGGCATGCGACGGATGAGCGGAACGGCCAGGGCGGGCAGCGTGGAGCCGAGGATCGTGACCAACTCGAGCGGGGAGAGCCATCGTGAAGCTGCCAAGATCACAGCAGCCAGAAAGAGTGCCAGGTACTCGCTTCGCTGCAGTGCGCACGGCGGGGGGCCCCGCCCATGACCGACTGCTTGCTGCGGATACCGCTCCCGGAGGATGAGCGCGGCACCGAGCAGCACCGCGGCGGGCCCGACGATCCACTGGGTCGCCGTCAGGCCGCCTGACATGGGGCCGAAGCGGAGGAACTCCGTCCCGAACCTCAGCAGACCATAGGCGCTGCAGACAAAAAGAAAGGAGTTGCCGGGCTGGCGAAACCGCCCTCCGTAGCGCCAGACTGCGGCGGCAAGGGCAAAGACGAACAGCGCCTCATAGAGCTGGACCGGATGGACCGGAAGTGACGCCGCAGCTTCACTGGTGATCAGGCCTGATCGCACTTGGGCGCGAAACGGCTCTGTCCCCGGAGCGTAGGAGACACTCCACGCCAGGTCGGTCGGCCGGCCGAAGCAGCAGCCGGCCAGGAAGCACCCGACCTTGCCGACTCCCAGGCCCAGGGGAACCGCCGCAGCAAAGGCGTCCACGGCCCGCGTTCCGAACCGCAGGTACCAGGCGGCGGCCAGCACTGCGAACGTGCCGCCTATCATCCCTCCCAGAACGGTCTTTTCGCCTCCCAGCGGCAGCCCTGGCTCGAAGTGCAGGACTCGGGAACCGACAATGCCTCCGACCACCGCTGCACCCAGCACTGCGGACCACGGTTCCATCGGCCACTGCTTCGCCCGCCCGTAGCTCCACGCCGTTACGAACGCAGCCGCGAACCCTGCTGCATACAGGAAGTTGTAGGGCCCCGCGAAGAGGGGTGCCATGGGCTGATCTGGCTGGGAGGAAGCTCCTGCGCCGACGTGGACATGGCTCCCGAGCGCTCGCAAGGGAGATCCCATGGCTCGCCCACCGCGGCCACCCTGGTCGCGGAAGGATTGCCACTCAGGGAGACTATGCCACCCCCGGTGAGGAACGACAAGCACGGCGTGCCACACGAGCTCGCCTTGCATCGACCCGCGGTGGGGGCCAGGGGTACCGGACCGAATGGCGGAGGGTCGCGGGTGGGTGGAGCTTTATCCAGGCTGAAGCATACTCCCTTTCCCGGTACGTGTGGCCGGTACGCGAGATGTCCGATCCGGGGCGCCGACAGAGGAGAGAAAGATCATGCGGGGAAAAGTGGCGCGTATCGTGGCGGTGGTAGCCGTCTGGGCCGGTGTGAACGCGTTGGGGGGCTACCTGTTCCGGCGCAGCCGGCGACGGCATGCGGGCTCCCGCCGGCACTTCCTCATCACGCAGGGCGGATCGGAGGTACGTCCCACCGGCGAGGAGATCCAGGATGCCGTCGTATCCGTCCTGATGGGGGGCGCGGTGCTCGACCTCCGGGACGCGACCCCGCCCCGGCGGCCGGCCCGCCTCGACGTGATGATCGTGATGGGGGGCGTCCAACTCCTGGTGCCCGAGGAGTGGAGGGTGAAGGTCGACGTCGAGGCTGTGATGGGTGGAATCCAGGACGCGCGCAAAGGCCAGGCCGGACAAGACCGGCCGGTCGATCTCGTCCTGGCGGGCCGCGTTGTGTGCGGGGGCCTGGACATCACGAGCAGGGCCAAGCGCCTCCGGAGAACGGCCCACTGAAGAAGGGCTGGCGGTTCGGTCGGAGGTAGCCAGCCGACCGTCCGATACGGAATCCACGAGCTCGCCCGCCGGGGTGAACGACAGCGCCGCTCCATGGATCTGGCAGACTCCTCGTTCAGCTCGTCGCCTCCCTAGCCCGCACGCGCGCCCCGTCCTCCACGCCCGCCGGCGGATGCACGATGACGCGCTCGCCGGCTTCGAGGCCGGAGATCACCTGTGCGGCCAGCCCGGCCCGCTGCCCAAGGGTCACCTCCCGTAGCTCGGCGCGTCCCCCCCGGATGACGAACACGGCCCACTGCTCGCCGTAGCGGAAGAGTGCTCCGGTGGGCACCTGGAGGACGTCGTCCCCCTCCCACACGACGAACCGGGTGAGGACCCGGTAACCGCTCCCGAGCCCCTCCCAGAGCTCGCGCGGGGAGGCGAGCTCCGACACCACCCGCACGCGCTGCTCCTCCACCCCCAGCGCCGACACTTCCGTGAAGCCACGCGGGTCGACGCGTGCGACGACTCCCTCGAGACCTGGCCCGTTCTGACCCCACTGATCGAGGCGAACCGGGGTGCCCGGTCGGATGCGGATCGCGTCGCGAGAGAGGACGTCGGTCCACACTTCGAGCCGGTTGATGTCGCCGATCTCCATAAGCGGCTCCCCCGGCGAGACGTGTCCGGCGCTCCGACGATGGACAACGAGGACCTGTCCGTCGATGGGCGCGGTGAGGACGCGCTCCGGGGGCGCTCCGGCGGCAGGGTCCCCTGCGGCAGGGCGCAGCGCCGCCTCCGCAGCCGCTACCTGCGCCTCGGCGGCGCGCATGCCTGCCTCGGCGGCCTCGAGGCTTGCGTCGGCCTGCTCCGCCTCGGTCCGGGCTTGCTCCACCGACTGGCGGGTAGCTGAGCCTCGCTCGAGAAGTCGCTCCTGCCGGTCTCGCTCCTCCCGGGCACGCTCGGCGGCCGCGCGCGCGGCCCTCGCCTGCTCCCTAGCCTGGGCGAGACCGGCCGTCGCCGCGGCGACCCGCGCCTGCGCCTCCTCCCGGGTGCGGGGGTCCAGGTCCTGGGCGCGCGGCGCCTCGAGCTCCACCAACGTCTGGCCCGCTTCTACGAGGTCCCCCGGATCGAGCAGCGCCCGGCGCATGTACCCGGCAACGGGGGCGCTGAGGACGTACTCCTCGATCGACTGAGTTCGCCCCTCCTCTTCCACGATCACTTCGAGGCGATCCCGATCCACCAGAGCCGTCTGCACCTCGGTGGCACGGGGCCAGAAACCGAGGACTACGAGCCCGGCGATGACGACTCCGACCCCGATCCAGAGCGCCCGCTTTCGGTGTTCCGGCTTCATCTCGGCCCCTATTGTGTTTGGTGATCAGGGATGTGTCTGGTGTTCACGAAATCGCACCGCTCACTCCCTCGTCTTCAACACCGCGATCAGATCGAGTCGGAGGAGCCGGCGCCGGATGAGGAGGGCCGACGCCAGGCCCGAGACGAGCACCACCGTCGCGGCGAGGGCGAAGGTGCTCGGCTGCAGGACCACCGGGATCCGAAGAAGCTCGGTCTGGATGGCCATCACCGTCAGGTAGCTTCCGGCCCATCCCAAGAGGAGCCCCAGCGGGATGGCGGCCAGCACGAGCACCGCGATTTCCCCGAGCATGATGTAGGAAATCTCCGCGCGCGTGAACCCGAGGACCCGGAGGCTCGCGAGCTCCCGGTCTCGCTCCGAGAGCGAGATCCTCGCGCTGTTGTAGATGACCCCGAACGCGATCACGGCGGCGAAAAGACTCAGGATGAGGGTGAAGACGATGAGTGCGCCCACCATCTCCTCGAAGAACGACTCGAGCATCTTGTCGGTGGACGAGATCCCCGCCACCCGCGGGCGGTCCCGGAGCGCCGACATGAGTTCGGCCTCGAGCGCCCCGTCCACCAACAGGTACCCGCCCGAGATCGCCTGCCCCGCGCCAGCGAGACGGTTCACCGCCTCCATGTCCATGTAGGCCCCGACCCCGATGAACTGCTCCGCGACGCCGGTCACCGGGATCTCCTGGGTGCGCCGCCTCCCCTCCTGCACCTCGACCGTGATCCGGTCCCCCGCAGCCACCCCGAGCACCTCCGCCAGCCCCGCCGCGAGCACGATCCCCTCCGGCGGCACCGAGATGGGCTGAAGCTCCGCGTCGAGCACCCTCCGGAGGTAGGCACCTTCGGGGATGCCCTCCACGGCCGTCTGGTAGCTCCGGTGGCCGTGCAGCAGCCGCACCGGTACGCTCCGGTAGGGCTCGGCGTGGAGGACTCCCGGAAGGGCCCTCAGATCGTGCAGCGCGGACATGGAGGCCGGATCGGTGAAGGCGACGGCGAAGTCCTCCCGCTGGGACAGTCCGAACTGGACCGACGCGATGTAGTCGAAGGAATCCTGCGAGAAGCTCCCCATGATCATGAGGGCGCTCGCCATGGAGATTCCCACAACCGTGGCCGCGGACTTCCCCGGTTGACGCTCCAGGTTCCGGATGATGATCCGGGTCGGCTGGTCGAAGAACCGCTGAAGCCCCAGGCGCTCGAGCACCGTCGCGCGGAACGCCGCCGGCTGGGCTGGGCGCATCGCCTCTGCGGGCTGAAGGCGCACCGCACGGCGCACGGACATGAACACACCTGCCGCGGCCGCTCCGAGCGTCAGGACGATGGCGGTCAGCGCCACCCGGAAGCTGAGCACGTAATCGATGGCCGGGAACCGGTAGAACTCGAGGTAGAGATCCCCCAGGAGCACACCCATCCACACTCCCAGGAGGATCCCCACTGCGATCCCAGCCACGGCGATGACCATGACGAAGGAGAGGTAGTGCAGCACCACGTCCCGGTTCCGGTACCCGAACGCCTTCAGGATGGCGATCATTTGCCGCTGCAGGATGATGAGCCGGGTGACCACGATGTTGAGGAGGAAGGCGGCCACCCCGAGGAAGATGATGGGGAGGAGGGTCGCCATCCCCCGGAGCTGATTGAACTCCTCCTGGACCATATTGTGCGAGATCTGGTCCGCGCGTGGGAAGGCGCCCCGGCCCCCGTACGGATCGAGGAACTGGTCCATGCGGTGGATGACTGCGTCGATCTCGGCCCCCGGCGCCAAGGTGAAGCTGGCGTCGTTGAATGCCCCCACCATGTCGTACGCGGCGGCGAGCGCCTCGCGCTCCATCCAGAGGACGCCGTAGCGCTCCGGGTCGGGGAAGATCGTCCCCGGCTGCACCTGCATGAGGAATTCGGGAGAGAGCGCGATTCCCACCACCGTAAGGGTGCGCCGGCTCCCCCGGATAATCGCCGTGAGCTGTTCGCCCGGTCCGAGCTCGTGCGCCTCCGCGAACACCTCGTTCAGGAGCACCTCGTCGTCGCGACCGCCCTCGGGGAGCCTCCCCTCCCGGATGAACACCCGGTTCAGCAGCGGCTGGCGGCCGGCAGGGAGGGAGACCACCGTCCCCGTGACCGCCTGGTCGAAGCCTGGTACCTCCAGATTCACCGCGGCCACCACCCGCGTCTGCACCTCGTTCACCCCGGACACCTGGCGCAGCCGATCGGCAAGGTGCTCGGGGGCGCGGCCGATCGTGACGAACCCGTCCGCGAAGCGCTGATCCTCGTAGTAGTTCGTGAGGGTCAACTCCAGGCTCTCGTAGATGCTCGTCATGGAGACGAACGTCGCCACCCCCGCCACGATGACGAAGCCGATGGCGACCGCCTGGCTCCGCATCCCCTTCAGCTCCCGGAACATCTTCCGGTGGATGGCACGCATCGTCCGCTACCACCTCAGCTCGCTCGGAGGCGTCCGGCGCTCGTTCACCTTCACATCCGCGATCTCTCCGTCCCGCAGGTAAATGACACGCTCGGCCATCTCCGCCTGCACCTCGTTGTGAGTGATGATCAACGTGGTGGTGCCAAGCTCCCGGTTGACCCGGTTGAGGGCCTCGAGCACCACCACCCCCGTCTTCGAGTCGAGCGCCCCCGTGGGCTCGTCGCAGAGAAGGACCGCCGGCCTCTTCGCGATGGCCCGGGCGATGGCTACACGCTGCTGCTCTCCGCCCGAGAGCTGCGCGGGGAAGGAATCGCCCCGCCCCGACAGCCCGGCGATCTCCAGAGCCTCGCCCGGGTCCATGGGGTCCTTGGCGATCTCCGTGACGATAGCCACGTTTTCCCGGGCGGTGAGGCTCGGAATGAGGTTGTAGAACTGGAAGACGAATCCGACCCAGTGTCGACGATACTCGGTGAGCTCCCGGTCGTCGGCGCGGGTGAGGTCCTGATCGTGGTAGAGGACCTGCCCAGAGGTAGCCGTGTCCAGCCCGCCCAGGATGTTCACGAGGGTGGACTTGCCGCTCCCGGACGCGCCGAGGAGGACCACGATCTCCCCAGCGTAGAGGTCGAGGTCCACCCCACGGAGCGCATGCACGGTGACCTCGCCCATCTCATAGGTCTTGGTGAGGCCCCGGGTGCGAAAGACGACCTCGCGGTCCGGTCCGTTCACCACACGTCCCCGAGGGCGTGGAGGAGCGCGGCCTGTGCAATGGCGAGCGCGGCCTCGGCGGCGGCGTGCCGGGCCTGCGCGCTCCGGTGTACCTGCTCCGCCTCCAGCACCTGTGCGGAGAGGATCACGCCCTCCTCGAACTGCTCCTGCACCACCCGAAAGGTCTCCTCGGCTTCTTCCGCATGCTCCACGGCCACCGCCAGCGCCTCCTGGGCGTGCAACGCCTCCAAGTGTTGCCGGCGCACCCGGACGGCCACCTCCTCACGGGCGTCGGTCAAGCGCGCCTCCGCCGCGCGGACCTGCGCCCGTGCCTGGGCGGTCTGCGCTGGCCGGCGGCCTCCCTCGAACACACTCCAACTGAGGAGGACGCCGGCCTCACCGAGCCCCCGAAACTCGTCCATTTCGGTGAAGACAAGCGGATTGGGGCGAGCGTAGGTGTAGCGGGCGACGAGGGAGATCTGAGGGAGCCACGCCCCGCGGGTCTCGCCTACGCGGCGGTCGAGGGCCCGCGCCCGCTCGGCCATGGCCCGGAGCTGGGGACTCCCTGCGAGGGCACGCTCCACGAGCTCCCCCAGCTCCACTCCTGCTTGGAAGGCCGGGTCGATTTCGTCGCTGACGAGGCGGAACTCTTCGTCGAGGGGGAGCCCGATCAGCCGGTTCAACTCGAGCCGGGCCACCCGCACCGCGTTGGCCGCCTCCACTCCATCGAGCCGGACCTCGGAGCGGCGGGTCCGTGCGGCCAGGAGGTCGCTGCGAAGGATCACGCCTTCCTCGAGGAGGTTTTCGAGGTGGTCCACGTGAGCCTCCATCTGCTCGAGCGCCGCTTCTGCCGCCGCTTCCACGGCGAGCGCGCGATACAACCCCCAGTACGCGGTCCGCACCGCAAGGGCCATGTCCGTCCGCTCCTGGTCGGCGAGGAACATGGCCGCGTCCGCTTCGTGCTCCGCTGCGAGCGCCCGGTTCCGGAGTGCCCCTCCCTGGAAGAGGGGCTGCTCGAGACTGAGCTCGGTGTGGATCTGGTCGCGAGGGATGCGGAAGAGGGCAAAGCCGGGATCGAAGTCGGGAATGCCCAGCTGGGGATCGGGGAGGTCGCCCACCAGCCGGCGATAGTCTCCCCGAATCCGGACGGACGGCAGCCGGGACGCACGAGCCTGGTGAAAGGCCGCGAGTGCCCCGTCGGCGTCGGCCTGTGCGGCCCGTATCCGTTGGTTGTGCTCCAGTCCGAGCTGGACTGCTTCACGGGGCGTGAGATCGGTGAGCGGACGGGCGACGTCCTGGGCCAGGAGTGCGCCGCTCGAGGGGTTCGCCAGAAGCCCGCCGGCAAGGGCGGTCGCAAGGAGCGTGATGGGCAGGACGGTGCGCAAGGGACGCCCCCGGTCATGAGTCGCGATTGTCGTGGATCGCGCCCGCCGCGGCTCCCCGCCCGAGACGGGCGATCCGAGGCCATTCGCCGGGCACCACCACCCCGATGCTGTGCAACGGTTCCGGCGCGCACCGAGCCCTCTCTACGCGCCACGCTCACCTCAGAAGCGGCGGGCAACCCCG
>SLCK01000007.1 GCA_007125845.1 Gemmatimonadota bacterium | reverse complement strand
TTGACGATGTGTACGGGGAGCAGCGAGCCCTCAACGAGGGTGTTATTCCACGGGAACTGGTCCAGGCCTCCACCGGGTTCCATTCCCAGGTCGCAGGGATCCGCCCCCCTGGAGGCGTCCGCATCCACATCGCCGGGGTAGACCTGATCCGGGATCGGGACGGCCGATTCCTCGTGCTCGAGGACAACATCCGCACCCCGTCCGGAGTGTCATACGTATTGGAGAACCGCGCGGTCATGAAGCGCGTCTACCCGAAGGTCTTCCGCGAAGGGAGCACCCTGCCCGTAGACGACTATCCGATGCGGCTCGGCGATGCGTTCGCGAGCCTGGCACCGGAGCGGGAAGGTCCTCCCCGGATGGCGATCCTCACTCCCGGCTCCTTCAACTCCGCCTATTTCGAACACAGCTTCCTCGCGCGCCGGATGGGCTGCGAGCTTGTCGAAGGACAGGACCTTCTCGTCTGGGACGATCGGGTGTGGGTCCGCACGACGCGGGGAGCCCAGCCTGTCGATGTGATATACCGGCGCGTGGACGACACCTTCCTCGATCCGGAGGTGTTTCGGAAGGACTCGCTTCTGGGGGTGCCGGGGCTCATGCGGGCGTACGCAAAGGGGAATGTGGTCCTGGCGAACGCAGTGGGCAATGGGGTCGCCGACGACAAGGCAATCTACCCCTTCGTGCCCGACCTCATTCGCTTCTACCTGGACGAGGATCCGATCCTGGGGCAGGTGGAGACCTTCGTGTGTGCGCGACCGGACGAGCGGGATCACGTGCTCGCCAACCTGGACTCGCTCGTGGTGAAGGCGGTGGACGAGGCCGGAGGCTACGGGATGCTCATCGGGCCGCAGGCGACAAAGAAGGAGCTCGCCGCGTTCGCCGATCACATCCGCGAAAGGCCCCGACGATACATCGCTCAACCTCGAATCGAGCTCTCCACCTGCCCCACGTGGACGGGCAAGCGAATGGATCCCAGGCGCGTGGACCTGCGTCCTTACGTTGTGACGGGTCGATCCACCTGGGTCCTCCCGGGCGGGCTCACGCGCGTCGCGTTGCGGAAGGGGTCGTACGTGGTGAACTCGAGCCAGGGCGGAGGCTCGAAGGACACCTGGGTACTGCACGGAGATGAATCGTGATTTCAAGGGTGGCCGAAATCTGTCATTGGCTCCTCCGATACGTCGAACGCGCCGACTGCACGGCGAGGCTCTTGCGCGTCCACTCCGGAATGGTGCTCGATGTGGCTCTGCCCCCCTCCCGCACCTGGAGGCCGCTCCTGATCGTCCTGGGCGAGGAGGGACGGTTCCTCGAACGCTTCGGGGTGAAGGGCGCCCAGGACGGAGAGGCTGTGCAGGAATATCTCGCCTGGGATCCGGACAGCCCGGTCTCGATTTTCACCTCCTTGCGGATGGCGAGGGAAGGCGCGCGCACCGTCCGCGAGACGATGAGCCTCGAGACCTGGCAGGCGCTCAACGCTACCTGGATCTGGCTCAAGGACGGCCGGGGCCGGCGCCTCTTCAACCGGGAGCGAACCGCCTTCTACGAAGAGCTCACGCACCGATGCCATCACTTCCACGGGGCCTGCCACAACACGATGCTCCACGAGGAGCCCTTCGACTTCATGCGCCTTGGGTTGAACCTTGAGCGCGCGGGGCTCACCGCGCGGATCCTGGATCTCCAACACCACGCGCTGGGAAACGGCGGGGCCGGGGCCGAGGGTACCGTGGAAGCCGTGGAGTGGATCGCGATCCTGCGCGCGTGCGCCGCCTACGAACCCTTCTTCAAGAAACGAGTGGCTCCACTCTCCGGACCCGCGGTAGCAGAGTTCCTCCTCTTGGAGCTCGCCTTCCCCGGATCGGTTCACCATGGGCTCAACCGGGCAAGGAACTTCCTCGCCCGCATCCGACCTGGGAGGAACTCGGAAGTGGGCGCCAGATCGGAGGAACGCCTTCGGGAATTGCATGACGAGGTCTCGCGGATGAGGATCGAGGAGGTGCTCGACCGGGGCATCCACGAAGTGCTCACCGGAATCGTGAATGGAACCGCAGAGGTGTCGCAGGCTATCGCTGCTGACTACTTTTCGGCGTCCCTTCCCGGTGATCTGCAATCTGCGGAAAACGCCCAAGCGGCCCAGACGTGAGCGCATCGTGCGCCGGCACCCTGACATCGCAGTGCTCAGGCCAGTCCCAGCGTGAAACCGACTCGACGCACTGCCGACGCATGACTCACCACACCTTCATCCGATGACCCACCCCGCCGTGACACCTCCATCAGATACGGTCGACAGCGCCCGCACCCGCGTCTACTCGGTCACGCACACCACCACCTACCGCTACGCGCAGCCCGTATCCCAGAGCACGCATCACTTCCGACTCCGACCGGATCAGGATCGCTTCCAGGACGTGCTCGAGCACGAGCTCACGACCTCGGTTCCGGGCATACAACGGGAGTTCGAGGACGTCTTCGGCAACCAGGCGGTCCACTTCACCATCACCCAGCCCTATACGGAGTTGCGGGTGGAGGCGCGGTCGGTGGTGCAGGTGCACTCGGGCGGCGGAATCGTAGGAGGTGCCACCCTGCCCAGGCGCACCTCGATCCCCATCGCGTGGATGCCCTGGCAGCACCAGATGATGCTCCCGTATCTGCTTCCCCCGGAGCTTCCCGAGTCGGAGCTCCACGAGTTGTCGGACTACGCCCGGGAGTTCGTGGAGCGCAACGGCCACGACCTCACCGACACCCTTCTCGACCTGAACCGGGCCCTGCACCATCAGATCGCCTACGTTCCCGGCGTCACACACCTGGAGACGACCCCCTTCGAGGTGTTTCGGAACCAGCGCGGGGTCTGTCAGGACTTCGCGAACCTTCTCATCTGCCTGGCCCGGTTGGAGCGGGTTCCCGCTCGCTACCGGGCGGGCTATCTGCACACCGGCGGGGCCTACGAGAACCAGATCCAGTCGGAAGCCTCGCATGCATGGGTGGAGGTGTACCTTCCCTGGCAGGGTTGGAAGGGACTGGACCCCACGAACGGCCTCTTCACCGACCTCGACCACATCCGGGTGGCCACGGGCCGCAACTACCGAGACGCAACACCGACGTCCGGGGTGGTGACGGGGGGCGGGACGGAAGAGCTCGACGTCACCGTTCGGGTCGAGGTGCTGGAGGAAGGGTAAGCGAACTCGGCTCATGACAGGCGTGCCGCGGAACCGGCTGTTCCGGCGCGCAATCGCCCTCCCATGGCCTTCGCCAATCTTGACTTTTCCACGATGCGTGACGTAATGATGGCATGGGGAGATGGGATCGTGACGTGGGATCCCTACCGGCCTCGCGACGAGTTCTTGCCCTTCGGAGCGGGCTCCCCGGTACTGGCTGGCGTGGTCCCCTGAACCAAGGAGAAAAGCGGCATGAACGAGCATCCTCCCCGATCCTGGACTCGGCACGCCGCCTGGGCAGCTCCTTGCGCGCTGGCTCTGCTCGTCTTCCTGGCTCTCCACTCCGAGGGCCTTTCGATCGAGCAGGCCCCCGATCCGGCCGGGGCCGTCTTCGCAGCCGATGACCAACTTTCCCAGTCGGACGCCGACACCATCACGTTCTCACGGGACATCGCCCCAATCCTCCAGGAGAACTGCCAGCTCTGCCACCAGCCCGGGGCCATCGCCCCGATGTCGTTCATGACCTACGACGAGGTGAGGCCCTGGGGCCCCATCATCCAGCGTGAGGTGGTGCGCCGGAACATGCCGCCCTACCACTACGACACCGACGTAGGCATCCAGGAGCTGCAGCACGATCGACGGCTCTCCGACGAGGACATCGAGACGATCGTCCGCTGGGTACGGGCGGGGATGCCGGAGGGCGATCCGGCCGACCTCCCCGAACCTGTGGAGTGGCCCGATCCCGCGGAGTGGCGGCTCGCCGAGGAGTTCGGCCCACCGGATCACGTGATCCCGTCGGACCCCTACACGGTGCCCGCCCGTGGACAGGACATCTGGTGGCAGCCGATGGTCGAGAGTGGGATTACGGAGAATCGATGCATCCGGGCCATCGAAGTGAAGCCCTCGTTGGCCGGGCGCGCCGCCACGCACCACGCCAACTCCACCTTCCACGTGCAGAACGAAGACGGGGAATGGGTGAGGTCGGCGCGCCTCACCGAGTACGCCCTCGGCAAGCTCGGAGAGGTCGTCCCCGAGGACGCCTGCCGCATCGCACCGGCGGACTCTCGAGTCGTGTGGGACATCCACTACTATCCCTCGGGAGACATGATCGAGGACGATGTCGTGGAGATCGGACTCTGGTTCCACCCGGACGAGGTGGCCGACCAGTTGGAATACGACCAGACCCTGACCCTCTATTACCTCGACGCGGGTGACCCGAACCTGCGGGATTACTACATCCCCCCGCACGAGACGTTGATGACCCAGGGGATGTACTCCTTTGACCACCCGGTCCGGATCGACAGCTTCCAGCCCCACGGACACCTGCGTCTGACGGCCAAGAAGCTGGAGATCTACCACCCGGACACGGGTGAGCGGGAGCTGGTCAGTCAGGTCTCCAACTGGAATCCCGGATGGCACCTGAGCCACATGTACGAGCCGCACGCCGCTCCCCTTATGCCCGCGGGATCCATCATGATCATCACCGCGTGGTACGACAACACCGCGGCCAACCCATGGAATCCGGATCCGGACCAGTGGGTGGGCCCGGGAGACCGGACCACCGACGAGATGTCGCATGCGTGGATCGCGATCACCCATCTGGACGAAGAGGGTTTCGAAACCCTGGTGGCGGAACGGGAAGAGCGCGAGCGACAGTTCACCGAGGCGTCGGACGATCAATAGGCCAAGCCCCGTGAAAACCATGATGACCCCGACTGCTTTGCCGGATCACCGCTCGCGCCTGCGTCCGGCAGGGCTCCTCGTCGCGCTCGTCTTCATGCTCTCGGCTCCACTGGGCGCGCAACAGACGCCTCAGGGCACACCCAGAACCTCAGCGCTGCAGATGGTCCCGGCCCAACCGCGGGGAGACGTCATCATCCCATTCTTCGACGGATGGATGGAGAACGACGATGGCACCTTCACCCTTTCCTTCGCCTTCCTGAACCGCAATCTGGAAGAAGTCGTCGACATCCCGCTGGGCGAGAACAACTTCATCGAGCCGGCCGAGTTCGACGGCGTGCAGCCCACTCACTTCCCCGCGGTCAATTACGGAGGATTCGCGAACCGAAGGGAACGAGGTGCCTTCGCGGTCACCGTGCCTGCCGACTTCACCGGCGACGTGGTGTGGACCGTCACGCATGCCGGACAGACGCACTCGGTCCCGGGGCGCATTATTCACGAGTCGTATCAGCTCGACTGGTCGCCCCAGGCCGCGGGCTCCATGCGGCCGCTCGTCTGGTTCGACTCCGGAGAGGGAGAGGAGGTAGGCCGGGGACCGGATGGAATCACCTCCGGCGAGCACCTCTCGACCCAGGTGGGGACTCCTCTGGAGCTGGCAGCCTGGGCACAGGACCAGGGAGAGCGCGATCCCGCGCCGCTCAGCATGATCTGGCAGGTGCATCAGGGACCGCCGGGGCCGGTGGAGTTCGAGCCCGAGGTGTTGACGGAACTGGGCGAGGACGGGGAGGAGGTGCGCGGCGTGACGACCGCCACCTTCAGCGAGCCGGGCGATTACGTGCTTCGCGTCCGGGTCGACAACTTCACCGCCTCCGACAGCCGCTTCGGGAATCAGTGCTGTTGGTCGAACGGTTACGTGAGGGTCAGCGTGACACCCTGAAGAGCACCGCATGCTGTTCACGTGCGGGGGGCCCCACCCCTCGACCCGCACGATCGTTCTAGCGGGGCATTCCCGGCACGATCATCTGGCCGCCGTGATGATGCCCGCCGTGCTCGAGGTTTCGCTCCGACCTCTCCAGAGTCCCCAGGGCGGGCCCCCCCTGATTGAAGATCCCGTGGCGGAGCGACATCAGCAGCCAACCGGCGCGATCGACCAGCCGGTATCCCGGATCAACGAACTCCGAGATCGCGAGCTCAATGGCCGCCGGGCGGTCCGTGACGTCCGGATGAACGAGGAGGTCGGCGACCACTTCGTGCATCATGTTCAGATTGTCGAGGATCGCCGCGGCGCGGGGATGCCAGTGGAGCAGTGATGGAGCGATCGTCGGTGCCATGGGCATCTCCGTCGGAAAGCCGGTCGGGGGATCCTCCAGCTTCCGTGTGAATCGCTCGATTACCGTCTGCATTCCTCCCGCCCGCTCTTCCTGGCCCATCCGCTGGAAGAGCGGGTCGTAGGCCGCAAGCTGCAGCCAGTGCGAGGCCCAGATCAACCCGCTCAGCCTCGGGTGCCCATCCCGAAACGCCATGGCCCGGGGATGATCGTGCATGAGCTTCATGTCCTTGGGCTCAGCAGGCAACGAATGATCGGGATCGCTGAGGTATTCGTCGATCGCGGCCTCTACGGCCGCGCCGGGGTCGGCAATTCCCCCGTCCGCATACAGGTCGAGGATTCGCCGGCGAAGGAGGTGGGTCCGGCGGGCGATTTGGTGGAGGTGCGTGAGGGACGCCGCATCCGCGGGGAGCCCCGCCGCCTCCTCGCCGGATGCATCGGTTCGAATGAGGTCGACCAGCTCCCAGTACGTCTCGACACCTGTCTCGTTCGTGGCCAGGCGCTCATAGAGCATCCGATGAGCGACCTCGACCCGCTCGAGCAGGGCGCTCATTTCCGGGAAGTCTCGCTCCAGGGCCAGGGTCTCCGACTCGAGATCCTGAACCCCCGCGACCCCGGGCGCGTGAGCGATCGACGCCAGCGCAAGGAGCAAGATCGCAAGCGGCGTCCCAGCTGGCGGCCGCATCCCTTGCCCCCTCACCCTTTTCCTGGCGGTGGCCCCGGTCCCTCTCGTCTCCGCGGCCGAAGCTGTCGGCTTTGCCCTTCGAGTCGCCATGAGCCACCCCTCCGAAAGGATCCGTCTCACCGCTCTGACCCCATTCCCCACGCCATCCCTCGCACGACATCATAGGCCCGGCCCTCGCCGACGACAAACGTCCACCGTCATGCTCAAGGCTCGGTCGAAAGGAACTCGTATCGAAAGGTGATGCACCCGGGCTGGGGACCCGGGCAGTAGTACCCGAGGAGCTCGAGCTTCGCGTGCTCGCCGGCGGCGGTCCGAACGCCATAGACCACAGGGCGCGGGGTCAGGAGGTGAGAGAAGAAGGAGTAATCGTACCACCGATCGAGAGCGGGGTTGATGGAGTCCCCGGGGACTCGGGCCTGCTCGTATCCCCTGCTGGGCAGAAGCGTGACCGCATCGAAGTCGGCCTCAGCGAGCGCCTGCACCCCCGCGTTCCCGGGGAAACCACCCCCTCCGTTCACGATGATCTGGAAGCGGCGAAAGGCCAGGTCCCACTCCGCGCCCACCGGATTCTCGACCACCGAGCCCCGTCCCAGCGAGAAGAACCGCCACTCCAGGGGATCCGAGGCGTCCACCGTGCGAAGTTGCGGCCCCTCCAGGGGCGAAGGCGGCGGGCCTGCGAGAATCGGGGAAGGGCTGAAGGTCTCCGGCTGGGGCCGAAGGAGGGAGTGACCCACGAAGAGCGCGGCGGCCCCGCACACTCCGAAGACGATTACGAAGGGAGCCAGCTCCCGCATCGACCCCTCCATCCTCTCGAGGCTCATTCGCTGCAGGGAAAAGCTTGCGCCCCTGCACCTACTCGCCAATGCTGCAACCAAACCCTCGGTCAGGTCGCTGACGAAGACCTTTGGACCCCTGGAGGAAGGTGTGGCTCAGTTCGAGGAGCGCAAGGTCGGACGGTGGACGGTCCGAATTGATCGGCTGATCTGCGTGGGCTTTGGCGACTGCATCGATGAGGCGGGCTCCTGGTTCGAGCTGGACGAGGAGGGAATCGCCACGTTCCGCCCCACCTCCTCGGGAGATGAGAACGCGCTCCTTGAAGCATGCCGCTCCTGTCCCGTCGACGCGCTCTCCGTGTATGATCCGGAAGGAGGGCGACTCGTGCCATGACCCGGTTTCGCACGTACCGCGAGGTCGATCCTTCGACCGAATCCCGCCTCCTCGAGCAGGTCCAGGAGCAGGGCGAGCGCCTGCGGCAACGCCTCGCTCGCGTGGGCCCGGTCGTCGCGGTGGCAAGCGGGAAGGGTGGGGTCGGAAAGAGCGCGATCACCGCCAACCTTGCCGCCATGCTCTCCGCGGAGGGACTCCGGGTCGGCGTGGTGGACGCCGATCTGAATGGCCCGTCCCTCGTGAGGATGCTCGGGGCCGTGGGTGCCCGTCT
>SLCK01000021.1 GCA_007125845.1 Gemmatimonadota bacterium | reverse complement strand
GGTGGTGGGGGAAGATGGACGGGTGTCGGACGCGGTCGACATCCGGCGGCCCATCTTCCTGGAGATGGAGTACGAGGTCCTTCAACCCGGGTATCTGTTGCAGCCGAACTTCACTGTCTGGAACGCCGAGGAAGCGGTGGTGGCGTTCGCGGGCGTCGACCTCGACCCCGAATGGCTCGACCGCAAGCGGCCCGTTGGGCTCTACGTCACCCGAGCCCGCATCCCCGGCAACCTTCTTGCAGAAGGCATGTTCACGGTGGACGCGTGCATGTCCACGAAGCGTCCGGTCAAGGCGCAGTTCAATGCGGACGCGGCGATGGCGTTCCACGTCGTGGATCCGATGGACGGGACCACGGCCCGAGGGGACTGGGCAGGGCGAATGGACGGCGTCATGAGGCCGAAGCTGGAGTGGGCCACGGAGTACTTGGGAGCGGGTCGTGACGAGGAGTCGATTCTGGTCAAGGAGCCGGTCGGGTGATCGATGGGGAGGAAGCGATGAGCGGGGAAGGCGGGAGGAACGGCCGGAGTTGGACCGGACGTCGGGTCTTCGTGACCGGGGCTACCGGAATCGTGGGCTCCTGGCTCGTGCGCAGACTGCTCGACGAGGGGGCGGTGGTCGTGGCGCTCGTCTACGACTGGGATCCCCAGACGGAGTTGATTCGCAGCGGAGACATCGAGCGCACGCACGTGGTGAACGGGGGCCTGGAGGACTTCGGTGCCGTCGAACGGGCGGTGAACCTACACGAGACGGACACGGTCTTCCACCTGGGAGCGCAAACGCTGGTCGGCACCGCGAACCGCAATCCGTTGCCCACCTTCGAAGCCAACATCCGGGGTACGTATCATCTGCTCGAGGTGTGCCGCATGCACCGCGACCTGGTGAAGTCGGTTGTGGTGGCGAGCAGCGACAAGGCGTACGGGGACGCAGAGGTGCTCCCGTACCTGGAAGACATGCCCCTCCACGGAAAGCACCCGTACGACGTGAGTAAGAGCTGTGCGGACCTCCTCGCCGGCACGTACGCGCACACCTACGACCTGCCGATCACCGTGGCGCGTTGCGGAAACATCTATGGGGGGGGAGACCTGAACTGGAGCCGGATCGTGCCCGGCACCATTCGAAGCGTGCTCGAAGGCAAGGCACCGGTCCTACGCAGTGACGGCACCTTCACGCGCGACTACGTCTACGTGTTGGACGTGGTCGACGCGTACCTGGAGCTCGCGGAGCGGGCGGAGGACGACGGAGTGCGAGGCGAAGCCTTCAATTTCAGCGCCGGCGATCCCGTGAGCGTCCTCGAGATCACCTTGGCGATCCAGAGGCTCATGGGCCGGGAGGATCTCGAGCCGGTGATCCTCAATCGGGCCCGGGGCGAGATCAAGGATCAGCATCTCGACTCCACCAAGGCCCGGGAGCGCCTGGGGTGGTCGGGCGGCTATACGCTCGATGTCGGCCTGAGGGAGACGATCGAGTGGTACAAGCAGTTCCTTCGCGAGGCGGTCGTTCCCGGTTGAGCCTTCGGGCCGACCGACCGCTTCCTGACGTCCAATCGGATAATAGACGACCCATGGCCTCATTCGACGATAGACTCTCTCAGCTTCGCACCAGGCCGCAGAGCTGGCTCGTGACTGGCGCGGCCGGCTTCATTGGCTCTCATCTCACTGAATGGCTGCTCCGCAACGGACAGCAGGTCGTGGGGGTGGACAACTTCGCCACGGGGTCCCAGAGTAACCTGGACGAGGTGATCTCGGCGGTGGGAGAGGAAGCCGCGGCACGGTTCCGGTTCGTCGAAGGGGACCTCTGCGATCCCGAGGTGTGTCGCTCGGTAGTGGAGGGGATCGACCTCGTCCTCCACCAGGCCGCGCTGGGCTCGGTCCCGCGGTCGATTGTCGATCCACTCGCGACCCATCACGCGAACCTCACGGCCTTTCTGAACCTGCTCGTCGCCGCCCGGGACGCGAAGGTCGACCGGGTGGTCTACGCCTCGTCGAGCGCCGTGTACGGGGACGAGCCGAACCTTCCCAAACGCGAGGAGAGGATTGGTCGCCCGCTCTCTCCCTACGCCGTGACCAAACGGGCGGATGAGCTCTACGCGGACACCTTCCACGCGACCTACGGTTTGTCGCTCGTGGGTCTTCGGTACTTCAACGTGTTCGGCCCTCGCCAGGACCCGGCGGGCCCCTACGCCGCGGTGGTCCCGCGCTGGATCGAGGCCCTGATCTCGGGAAGCGAGTGCACGATCTTCGGCGACGGTGAGACGAGTCGGGACTTCTGCTTCGTAGACAACGCCGTGCAGGCGAACATCCTGGCGGCGACCGTGCCCCTTCCCGAGGGCCCGCACCCCGTCTACAACGTGGCGGTGGGAGACCGGACCACTTTGAATGCGCTCTTCCGCCTGCTTGCGGATGAGGTGGGCTCGATCCGGCCCGATGCCCGGATCGAGGAGCCCCGCTACGCCGATTTCCGGCCCGGGGACGTCCGTCACTCCGAAGCCGATGTCGCCGCGATCGAGCGGGAGCTCGGGTACCACGCCACACATCGTCTGGAAGAGGGGATCACGAGGACGGTCGAATGGTACGCGGGCCGGCTCCTACAGGTGGACTCGGCCGGGGCCGGGTCGGATTGAGCTGCGGCCTTAGTCCAGGAGGTCAGGCGTGAACCCCTTCAGGCTCTTCCCGCGGCGCCAATCCAAGAGGGTCGTGTTTGTCCTCGGGTGTCAGCGTTCCGGTACCACGATGCTCGAGAAGCTCCTGGGTCGGCATGACGGAGTGACCGTGTACGGGGAGGGCGACCGAAGAGCGATGAGGGTGGAAGCGTTCTACCGCTTCCGGGAGGAGGACGCAATCAGGAAGCTGATCGCCTGCGCCCGCACCCCTCTCGTCGTTTTCAAGCCCCTCAACGATTCGCAGCATGCCGACCGACTCCGCGAGCTGCATTCGGACACGAAGATGATCTGGATCTACCGCCATTACTCCGACACGATCAACTCCATGATCCGGAAGTGGGGCGAGAACCAGAAGCGGATCGTGCACTGGATCCGCGACCATGCCTCCGGGGAACGGCTCCGGAGTTGGGACGGAGAGAACTGGGAGAGCATCTTCGCGGAGAGGGTCAGCCCGGAGAGCCTCCGGATGGTACGCGAGCTCGCCGGCGACGACATCAGCTACGAAGACGGTGCGGGCCTCGTGTGGACTCTCAGGAACCAAATCTACTTTGACCTCCGGCTCGACCAGGACCCCGACGTGCTCCTCGTGAAGTACGAGGACCTGGTTTCCTCGCCGGAGGCGGGGCTGGCTGGGATCTTCCGCTTCATCGGCCTGGACGGGCATGGCGACTACGTGGGAGAGATTGCAGCGAGCTCGGTGGGCAAGGAGCCGCCGCCCGTGCTGGCTCCCCGCATCGAGGAGCTCTGCCGAGGGATGCTGGAGCGACTCGACGAGGCAATGACGGCCGGGATCGCCGGATCAGCGGCGGGATGAAAGCACCTGAAGCTGTAGGCGGCGCGCCCGTAGCTCCACCGGGCCGACTGCCGCCCCGGCTGAATCGGGTCGCCAAGCGTCTCGGCCTCTCCCGCTCCCGCCGAAAGAGACTCGCGGGTCGGCTCCGCCGGATGACGCGCCCGGCCTGGCTGGGAACGGCGCATCGCAGGCCCAGGCCATTCAGCGACTACTGCGGTAAGGACCGCGGCACGCCGATCGACCGCGTGTACATAGAGCGTTTCCTGCTCGACCACCGTGATGCGATCCAGGGTCGGGTGCTCGAGGTTCAGGGCTCCGAATACACCGAGCGCTTTGGGCACGCCGTGGAGACGTCGGACGTGCTCGATGTGGATCCCGACAACGAGCGGGCCACGATCGTGGGTGATCTGGGGGCCCCCGCCTCGATGCCGGAGCGGGTGTTCGACTGCTTCGTGCTGACCCAGACCCTCCAGTACGTCTTCGACCCGGGAGCTGCCGCTGCTGCCGCCCATCGGGTGCTGCGGCCAGGAGGCGTGCTCCTGGCGACGGTGCCTGCGGTGTCGAAGATGGATGCGAAGACACCGGAGCTCGACTGCTGGCGCTTCACGACGGTGTCGTGTCGGCGGTTGTTCGAGGACGCATTCGGGGCGGGCCGGGTGGAGGTCGCGGTGTACGGGAACGCCCTTTCAGCGGCCGCATTCCTCCTTGGAATGGCCGCCGAGGACCTGCGGGAGCGTGACATCATCCAGGTCGACGAGCGCTTTCCTGTGATCATCGCGGTCAGGGCCGTACGCACGGCCGACTGATCTCGCCGGTGGATCGGGCCGTAGTCGAAGGCTGCTCGCGAACCCTCCGTTGCAAATCCCCTCCGAACCAGCCCCAGGAGTTGTCCATGAACGAGCCCGCAGCTCGAGCGACCGCCCACCATTCTCTGAAGCGTGTCGTCGGAGCCGTCGCACTGGGAACCCTTCTCGCCGCAACCGGCTGCGAGAGCGGGATCTCGGATCTCGCGGGATCGGCTCGAAGCGTTCACATGGACCGCCTTTCGATCCAACCTTATCCGGATAATCCCCATTACTGGATGTATGCGGGGGAGCCAATCCTCCTCGTAGGCGGCTCGGACGAGGACAATCTCTTCAATCACCCGCACATTCCGCCTGCCGGGTTGGAGGCCCAGCTCGATCTGCTCGCGTCGGTCGGCGGCAACTACGTGCGAAACACCATGGCCAACCGGGACGAGGGAAACGTGTGGCCCTTCGCCATGACTGAAGACGGCCAGTACGACCTGGGTCAGTGGAACGACGAGTACTGGAGTCGCTTCAGGCGTTTCCTGGAGATGACTCTGGAGCGCGGCCAGATCGTGCAGATCGAGATCTGGGACCGGTTCGATTTCGCCCGGGAGCCTTGGGATCGCAATCCCTTCAACCCCGTGAACAACTCGACCTACACTCCGGTCGAGAGCAGCCTTCCGATCTCCATCGAAACGCATCCGGGCCAGCGGGAGAGCCCCTTCTTCCGGTCCACCCCCGAGCAGGAAGATCTGCCGCTGGTGCTCGGATACCAGCGTGCCCTGGTGGACCGGATCCTCTCGATCTCCCTCGGCTTCCCCCACGTGCTCTACACGGTGAGCAACGAGACGAACGAGTCCGAAATCTGGAGCGCCTACTGGGCGGATTTCATCCACGAGCGAGCGGAACGTGCCGGACGCGAAGTCTACGTCACGGAGATGTGGGACGGACGCACCCCGGACGATCCCCAGGTGAGCCACACGTACGATGACCCGGATCGCTACGGATTCATCGACATCTCGCAGAACAATCACCACACGGGACAGTTGCACTGGGACTATGCGCAGCAGCACAGGGAGCGGGTGGCTCAAGCTCCACGTCCCATCAACAACGTCAAGATCTACGGAGGACCGAACGTGGGAGGGGGGCACGAGGAGGGGACTCGAAAATTCTGGAGAAACCTCTTCGGAGGAATGGCCTCGTCCCGATTCCACCGGGGGCCCGGTGCCGGAGTGGGGTTGGACGGGACGGCGCAGGCGCACCTCCGGAGCGTGCGCCTGCTCACCGACCGGATGACGATTTTCACGATGGAGCCAAGGAACGACCTCCTCTTGGGGAGAGGGGAGGACGAGGCCTACGCCCTGGCGGAGCCTGGCCGGCAGTACGCCGTCTACTTTCCCGACGGGGGCTCGATCGCACTTGATCCCAATGGCGAGGCGGGCACCTTCACCCTGCGGTGGCTGGACGTCCTCGGGAGCGAATGGAGTTCAGAATCCACCGTCTCCGTGGGGGACCCGTTGGCTCTGGAGCCCCCGGGCGAGGGGCCGTGGGTGGCCCTGCTGACGGTGGCCGCAGGGGGCTGAGGCGCGGACGCGGACACGTCAGGGGGAGCCCGAACTCAGTTTCAGCTCACGCGGCCGGCGATACCCTCCACGATCTTCCGGTATTCCCGCTCGAAGCTCTCCCGGGTATGGCGCTCGCGAGCGTGCTTCCAGGCGGCTCTGGCCCTCTCTCGGAGCTCCTCCGCCGGCCGGGTGGCGAGGTCCTGGGCCACCGACCGGATCTCCTCGATCGAGCACTCCTCCAGGAGAGTCCCGAAGGGATCCACGTCGATCCCGCATTGCCGGCTCACGACCGGGATGAGTCCGGCGTGCAGGCAGGTGACGACGCTCCCGGCGGAGCCCTCGGCACACGACGGGAAGATGAGGGCCACGGCATCGCGCGCCATCTCGGCGAACTCGGGACCATCCAGATCCACCCACCCGACCGACCTGATGTTGCTCGTCTCGTACAACTCCTTTCGGTAGGCCTTCTCGAAGTCGGCCTCCGCGATCGGCCCGATCACCGTGAGCTGGAGCTCGGGCATGGAGGCGAAGGCCTCGAGGACCCGGTCGAGCCCCTTGTGCACCGCTCCCCGGCTGCCGAACCACACGAAGCGGCTACGGCACCGCTCGAAATCCTTCTCCTCCGGCCAGGCGAAGGTGCGCGGAGTGGAGATGGGGACCGGATGGATCGCCTTTCCGGCGAACGCGTAGGTGCTCGCCGTGGTCTCGTTCCCGAGCATCGTGGCGAGGTCTGCCCGCTCGATCGCGTTGTTCGGCTCCACTTCCAGCAGCTCCCGCACGCTGACGCCTCGCCGCTGCTGAAGCTCCAGGGAGCGTTGGTGGGTGGCGGCGTTGTTGAAGAGCCAGTGGGAGGTGTCGATGTGGAGGATCTTCACGCAGGCACGATTGAGCCGCCGCCCGATCGGCTCCAGCGCCTTCCGGGCCGAGATGAAAAAGTCGTACTCGCGTTCGGGCCTGAAATCCAGGTTGCCGTTGTGGATGACGTCCACGTCGAACCCCATCTCCGACCAGATTCTGGCGATCGTGACCGCTTCCCAGTAATGCGTATGGGAGATTGGGATCGGTTCGGTGAAGAAGCCCTCGACCACGTACGCGATGAGCACCCGTCCCCGAGACGGCCCCACCGCGTCGAGCGTGGCCATGCGCCGGTCCACTCGCTTGGCCCGGCGCACCGCCCTCCTGCCCTCGCGCCACCCCTCCCGGAGGAGAGCGTAGCCTCTGCGGTTGCGCACCGAGTCGAGGACGCGGCGGAGCGGAGATCGGCGGGGGCCGGCCCCGGTCACAGGCGAGTCCCTCCCCACGGAAAATCTTCCGAGTGAAGCACCTCCATACCCGACGCCCTCTTCCCGCAACCGTCGACGCAGGCGAGCCAGCTCCCGTCCCCGAGGCGGTGGGCGTCCACGTGGTGCATCCCCGTCGATCGCCAGCCGGCGCCGGGCTCCAGGACGGGGCCCGGCGCGGCCTCCCGTTCGCGGTAGGCGGTGGGGGACAGCTCGAGGATCTCGAACGCCCGCACGGCGGTCCCGTAATCGGGATCGCAGACCTGGGCGAACCGGAAGGGCCGCCCCTGCCACTTGATCACTCGCCCGGCGGGACGGGCGCGGTGCGGCTCGAGGACCACGGGACTCTGCGGATGCTCGAGCCACGGGCCTTCGAGCCGGTCGGCTCCGAACAGGCGCAAGGTGTCCCACCGCCGGGGCTCCTGGTTTGTTTCCACAAGGAGCCACCAACGTCCTTCGTGCCGAAAGAGGGAGGGATCCACGAGCATCTCTCCCTCCACCAGGGTCGTCACGAACTCCCAGCGGTGGGGCAGCTCTCGGGCCCGGTAGAGCCGGACCGATCCGGCCTCATGGCTTTCCGGGACCAGATAGACCTCTCCCTCCCATTCGAATACGTACGGATAGGAGAGATGAAACGGCTCGCTCAGAACGATCCGCTCATAACTCCAACGGAGCCCGTCCGCACTGCGAGCCGCCCCAATCTCCCCCTTCTCCCGCAATCGGTTGTACACCTCGAAGAAAAGGAGCCATTCGCCACCTGCCCTCGGAAGGAGGAAGGGGTCGGCCACGTACGCGGCCCGCACGTCGGTCACGTCGGCACCCGTCAGGACCGGGTTGCCCACGTAGGCCGGAGAGGTGAGCGAGAGAGGGGAGTCACCGGTGAGAATTCCGATGGACCAGTCGTCATGGACCCGGGTGAGACGGCGACGTCGACGCTTCCGCTCCTTGCGAAGCTCCTTCACGAAGCCCTTGATCCGACCCGCGATCATCCGGCCCGCGTATCCTCCGCGGCCCCTTCTCTCGCGAGGAGATCCGCGTAATAGTCGATCGTCCTTCGCAACCCGTCGTCGAGGGAGGTCGGGGCGCGCCAGCCCATGAGCTCGAAGGTTCGATCCGCGTCGGCCACCTTCGCCTCCTCGATGGGCCGGTCGTCCAGCGTTCCGAAGAGAGGCTCCGCGGAAGCTCCCATGACCTCGACGAGCCGCTCCACCATCTCGCGGACGGTGACGAGGCGTCCGGAACCGATGTCCACGGTCTCTCC
>SLCK01000093.1 GCA_007125845.1 Gemmatimonadota bacterium | reverse complement strand
GTCGCCGCCCGCCTCCGCCCCCGACGTGAACCGGGCCCCTGCGACCTTCCGTCCGACCGGGGCAAGGTGGCGGAGCGACCCGAAGGCATCGCGATTCCATGGCCGAGCAGGCGAGCGACCGATACGACGCAGGGCAACTCGAGGAGAAGTGGCAGCGCGAGTGGGACGAGCGTGGCACCAATACGTTCTCCGAAGAGCGCATGCGCTCGCCCTCCGATCCCTATTACAACCTGATGATGTTCCCGTATCCCTCAGCGGAGGGGCTCCACGTGGGGAACATCTACGCCTTCACCGGCGCGGACGTCCACGGTCGCTACCAGCGTTTGCGGGGGCGCGAGGTGTTCGAGCCGATGGGGTTCGACGCCTTCGGCATTCATTCGGAGAACTTCGCGCTCAAGGTCGGGGTCCATCCGATGGACCTGATTCCTGCGAACGTCGCCAACTTCACCCGCCAGCTTCGCCGCATGGGTGGAATGTTCGACTGGAATCGCACCGTCGACACCACCACCCCGGATTACTACCGGTGGACGCAGTGGCTCTTCCTGCAGCTCTTCAAGGGAGGGTTGGCGGAAAGGAAGGAGGCTCCGGTCAACTGGTGCCCCTCCTGTATGACCGTGCTGGCCAACGAGCAGGTGATCGCGGGACTGTGCGAGCGGTGCGATACCCCGGTGGAGCAGCGCCACATCGCCCAGTGGTTCTTCAAGATCTCAGACTATGCACAGCGACTCCTCTCCAACCTGGAGGGGCTCGACTGGTCCGCCACCACCAGGAAGGCGCAGGAGAACTGGATCGGACGCAGCGAAGGGGCCCTGCTCCGCTTCCCGGTGTTGGGGGAGGGCTCGGACGAATCGCAGCTCGAGGTGTACACGACGAGACCCGACACGGTATTCGGCGCCACCTACATGGTCCTTGCCCCGGAGCACCCCCTCGTCCCCGAGGTCACCTCGCCCGAGCAGCGCGAAGCCGTGGAGGAATACCGGGCCCAGGCCTCCCGAATGGACCTGGTGGCGAGACGGAAGGTCGAGCAGTCCAAGACCGGGGTCTTCACCGGGGGCCATTGCCGAAACCCGGCGACCGGGGAGCGGATTCCGATCTGGATCGCGGATTACGTCCTGATGGACTACGGTACGGGAGCGATCATGGCCGTTCCCGGGCACGACGAGCGGGACTTCGATTTCGCGACCGCTTTCGGGCTTCCCATCCCCCGGGTCGTCGCTGCGGAGGATGCCGACGCCGACACCCTGCTCACCGAGGCCTTCACCGGGTCCGGTCGCCTGGTCAACTCCGGCCGGTTCGACGGGATGGACACCGAGAGCGGGGGGCGAGCCATCGTCGATTGGCTCGCCGAACGAGCGCTCGCGGAGCCGCGAATCAACTTCCGCCTACATGATTGGTGCATCTCCAGGCAGCGTTACTGGGGGCCGCCGATTCCGATCGTCCACTGCGATGCCTGCGGTCCAGTTCCCGTACCCGAGGAGGAGCTGCCCGTCGTGCTCCCGCGGGTGGACGACTTCAAGCCGGATGATTCGGGCGTCAGCCCTCTCGCCCGGGTCGAGGACTGGTACCGGACGAGCTGCCCGGAATGCGGCGCGGAGGCCCGTCGAGAGACGGACGTCTCGGACACCTTCCTGGATTCCGGCTGGTACTTCCTCCGGTATCCGTCGGCTCATAGCGACGACGCACCCTTCGATCCGGATCTGACCAGAACCTGGCTTCCGGTGGACTGCTACATCGGGGGCAACGAGCACGCGGTGCTTCACCTCCTTTACTCGCGCTTTCTTACCATGGCCCTGCACGACCTGGGTCATCTCGACTTCGAGGAGCCGTTCACGAAGTTCCGAGCCCACGGGCTCATCGTGCGCGAGGGTGCGAAGATGTCGAAGAGCCGGGGCAACGTCGTCATCCCGGATGCGATCATCGAGCGCCACGGGGCCGACAGCTTCCGACTCTACCTGATGTTCCTCGGGCCCTTCGAGGAGGGCGGCGACTACCGGGACCAGGGCATCCAGGGACCGGTCGGCTTCCTCAAGCGCCTCTGGAGCTCGGTGGTTCCGGTCGAAGGGCTGCGCGAGTCCGATCCCGACCCCGAGGTGGAGCGGAAGCTCCATCAGACGATCGAACAGGTGGGACGGCAGCTCCCGGGACTGCAGTACAACACGTCGATCGCCGCGATGATGGAGTATCTGAATGTAGTCAGGGCCGAGGGGCGCACACCTGCCCGTTCGGAGGTGGAGCCGCTTGTGGTCCTGATCGCTCCCTTCTGCCCCCATATCGCCGAAGAGCTCTGGGCGCGCCTCGGGCACGAGGAGAGCATCTTCGAGGGGGCCAATTGGCCGGACTTCGATCCGGCGAAGCTGCAGGAGGAGGTCGTCACGCTCGCCGTGCAGGTGAACGGAAAGGTGAGGGCCACCCTCGAAGTGCCTCTGGGGATTACCGAGGAGGCGGCGATGCAGCGAGCGAAGGAAGAGCCGAATGTTGCCCGCTACCTGGACGAGGCCCAGGTTCGACGGGTCATCTTCGTCCCGGACCGTCTGCTCAACCTGGTCGTCGCCTGAGCGGCAGACGTCGGGCCAATCCGCAGACCTCGACTTCACCCGGACCTGAGAGCGCCAGCCCATGACCGAGACCCGGACCGCTGCGGAATCTCCTCCCTCCCTCCGGACCCGAAAGGTGCGCCTCGCGGTCGATGCGGTGCGGGTCCTCTCGATGGACGCGGTGCAGGCCGCCAATTCGGGGCATCCGGGGACTCCCATGGCGCTTGCGCCGGCCGGGTATCTCCTCTGGCGCCACCACCTCCGCCACAATCCGAGCAATCCGCTCTGGCCCGATCGGGATCGGTTCGTCCTCTCGGCGGGACATGCGTCGATGCTGCTCTATTCCCTCCTCCACCTGACCGGATACGATCTCCCTCTCGAGGCGCTCAAGCGCTTTCGTCAGTGGGAGAGCGGCACCGCGGGGCACCCCGAGTACCGGGAAACGCCCGGGGTGGAGACGACGACCGGTCCTCTTGGCCAGGGGGTGGCGAACAGCGTCGGGATGGCGCTCGCGGAGCGCTTTCTGGCCTCCCGCTTCAATCGGCCGGGACATGAGGTCGTCGACCACTTCACATACGCGATCTGCTCGGACGGAGACCTGATGGAGGGCATCTCCCACGAGGCGGCGGAGTTCGCGGGGCACCAGCGCCTGGGCAAGCTCATCTGGCTCTTCGACGACAACGAGATCACGATCGAAGGCAGCACCAGGCTCGCGACGTCCACCGATCAGCTCCAGCGGTTCGAGTCGTACGGCTGGCACGTCCAGATGGTCGACAACGGAAACGACCTTTCGGCGCTGGACGGGGCGATTCGAGCTGCCCGACTGGACACCTCCCGTCCCTCGATCATCGCCCTCCGCACCACGATCGCCTGGGGGAGCCCGAACAAAGCGGGAACCGCGGCGGCGCACGGAGCCCCGCTGGGCGAGGAGGAGATCCGGCTCACCAAGGAGGCTCTCGACTACCCATCCCACGAGCCCTTCTGGGTGGACGACGAGGCGAAGGCCGAGTGGCGTGCCACGCTCCCCCGCGGGGAGGCGCTCGAAGCGGAGTGGCAGGACCGGTTCGAGGCGTACCGGCAGGCCCACCCCGACGATGCGAGGGAGCTCGAAGCGTGGCTGGCCGGGGAGCTTCCCCAAGGTTGGGGGGATGCGATTCCCGACCTCGCCGAGCTCGGGAGTCCGGAGGCGACGCGGGTGAGCTCCGGCCGGGTCCTGCAGGGGCTCGCCGAGGCTGTCCCGAATCTCGTCGGCGGTTCGGCGGATCTGGCGCCCTCCAACAAGACGACGATTGAGGACTCGGTCTCCTGCCTGCCCGAGAACCCGCAGGGCAGAAACCTGCACTTCGGAGTTCGCGAGCACGCGATGGGCGCCGTGCTCAACGGAATGGCTCTGCACGGGGGCCTCCACGTGTATGGAGGCACCTTCCTCATCTTTTCCGACTACATGCGCCCTGCCGTCCGCCTCGCCGCCTTGATGGAGCTGCCGGTGGTCTACGTCTTCACGCACGACTCGATCGGGTTGGGCGAGGATGGGCCGACGCACCAGCCGATCGAGCACCTGCCCTCGCTCCGGGCGATCCCCGGGCTTCTGGACTTGCGTCCGGCCGATCCGGTCGAGACCGCCGAGGCGTGGAGGGTGGCGTTGGAGCGATCCGAAGGGCCGTCCTTCATCTCCCTCTCTCGCCAGAAGGTCCCCCTCCTCGAGCGCTCCGGACTGCGGGATCGGAATGCGTTCCACCGGGGGGGCTATATCTTCAGGGAGGCTTCCGGCGGCGAGCCGGAGGTGATCCTTCTGGCGTCGGGGTCGGAGCTCCAGCTCGCGCTGGGAGCGGCGGAGGTGCTCGAGGAGGAAGGGATTGCCGCCCGAGTGGTCAGCCTTCCGAGCTGGTATCTGTTTTCCCGGCAGGATCCTGAATACCGGGAGGCCGTGCTTCCCGAAGGGGTGCGTTCCCGGATTGCGGTCGAAGCCGCAGCGAGCCTGGGGTGGGAGCGATGGGTGGGAGCGTCCGGCGCAGTGGTGGGAATCGATCGGTTCGGAGCGTCCGCCCCCTCGGACACGCTCTTCCGGGAGTTCGGTTTCACGGTGGAGGAGGTGGCCCGGCGTGCGCGGGCCCTCGTGGTTCCGGGCGAAGGGAGTGACTAGCTTCCTTTTCGCTTCCTTTTCGTGGCTGCGCACCATCCCGGGAATTGCGGATCGGGACTGCGGTTGGGATCGGTTGTGTTGACGGCCCACCCGCGCCTTGTATCTTATGAGCCGTCAACGGCCCAGGAACCCGCGAATCCCGCTCAATGACCCTCCTTCTCATCGTCCTTCTTCCCCTGGTCGGGGCGCTCCTCCCGGCCTGGTTCATCCGATGGGGGAGAAACCAGAGCGCACTCGCGGCCGGCGTCGTCACCGGGACCGCCTTTGCCCTTCTCCTTTCGCTCTCGTCCAGCGTCTTCGCGGGCGAGGTGCCCAGGGCCGACTGGACCTGGATGTCCTCGATCGGGCTCTCCCTCGCCTTCATGGCGGATGGTCTGGGCTACCTGTTCGCCTTCCTCATCCTCGGAATCGGGCTGCTGGTGGTGCTGTACGCACGCTACTACCTGTCCGAGAAGGATCCGATGGGGAGGTTCTACGCCTACCTCCTCCTCTTCATGGGGGCGATGCTGGGGGTCGTGCTCGCGGACAATCTGATCGTGCTCCTGGTTTTCTGGGAGCTCACGAGCCTCACCTCTTTCCTTCTGATCGGCTACTGGAAGCATCTGCCGGAGGGTCGCCAGGGCGCTCGGATGGCGCTGGTGGTTACGGGAGGAGGGGGGCTCGCGATGCTGGCGGGTTTCATTCTACTCGGAAACATCGCGGGGACGTATCAGCTCTCGGAGATCCTCCAGATGGGCGAGGTGATCCAGGCGCACGACCTCTACGCACCGATGTTGGTTCTCGTGCTGATCGGGGCATTCACGAAGTCCGCCCAGTTCCCCTTCCACTTCTGGTTGCCGCACGCGATGGCCGCGCCCACTCCCGTGAGCGCGTACCTCCACTCGGCGACGATGGTAAAGGCGGGCGTCTTCCTCCTGGCCCGCCTTTTCCCGGCGCTCTCGGGAACGGAGCTCTGGTTCTTCCTCGTCACTGGGGCCGGTGCGGCGACCCTCCTCTTCGCCGCATACGTAGCTCTGACGAAGCATGATCTGAAGGGGCTGCTCGCGTACTCCACCGTGAGTCATCTCGGAATGATCACCGTTCTCTTCGGGATCGGAACGGCGGCGGCCGCGGTGGTTGGAATCTTCCACATCATGAACCACGCCGCCTTCAAGGCGTCGCTCTTCATGAACGCCGGGATCGTGGATCACGAGACCGGCACCAGGGACATCCGGAGGCTCTCGGGACTCTGGGCGGCCATGCCCATCACGGGGGTGCTGGCGATCATCGCCGCGGCCGCTATGGCGGGGGTGCCTCTCTTCAACGGCTTTCTGAGCAAGGAGATGTTCTTCGAGCAGGCGTGGGCCCTGGAGTACCAGTTCGTCGAAGGAGTTCCCTGGTTGCTTCCGGCGATCGTGACGCTCGCCGCGCTCTTCAGCGTGGCGTACTCGATCCGCCTGGTCTGGAGCGTCTTCTTCGGTCCGCAGGCCGAGGATCTTCCCAAGCCACCGCACGATCCACCCTTCGGGATGCTCCTTCCGGTCGGGATCCTGGCGGCGCTGTGCATCGTGGTCGGGATCGTACCCGTCCTCGTGGCCGGCCCGATGCTCGCGGTCGCTGCCACGGCCACGATCGGAATCGCCCCCCCCGAGTACAGCCTAACCCTTTGGCACGGCTTCAATATCCCACTCCTCATGACGGCCCTCGCCTTCGTCGGGGGGATCGTGGCGTACTGGAAGCGTTGGGCGATCATCGGGCTGCACGAGGGTCCGCTCCCGTTTCCCGAGGCGAAGAGAATCTTCGACGGAACCATCGATCGCCTGGCCGCTTTCTCGCACGGGACCACAGCTGCATTGGAGAACGGTTCCCTCCAGCGCTACCTCGCGCTTCTGGTGGGAGCCGCCGTAGTCGCCATGGGTTGGCCGTTCCTCACAGGCAGTTGGAGCGCCGGCCCCGGTCCGGGGACGCCCCTGGATGGGATGAGCCTCGTGGTCTGGGCGATCCTGGTGGGCGCCGCGGTGGCCACGGCGGCGCTCCATCGTCGCCGCATCCTCGCGCTCGTCGTGGTCAGCGTCGTCGGACTGATGCTGGCACTTGCCTTCGTCCATCTGTCGGCACCGGACCTGGCGCTGACCCAGCTCTCCGTCGAAGTGGTGACGGTCGTCCTGCTGCTCCTCGCCCTCCATCTGCTGCCCAAGGAGGGCCCGAGCGAAGACTCCATCGGCCGGAAGGCACGCGACGTCGGCCTTGCCGTGGCGGCCGGGTGCGCCGTGACGGCAATGGCCTGGGTCATACTGACCAACCCGGTGGATACGATCTCCGGGTTCCATCTGGCCGAGAGCTATCCGGGAGGCGGTGGGACCAACGTCGTCAATGTGATCCTGGTCGACTTCCGGGGCTTCGACACCTTTGGTGAAATCATCGTGCTTGCGATCGCCGGGCTCGGGATCTACGCGATGATCGATGCCCTCGGCGTCCCCGACCGGTGGAAGATCGGCAGCCCGGACGACGAGGTGCGCTATCCGCTCCTCCTCACTGTCATCACACGGCTCCTCCTCCCCTTGGCGCTGCTCGTGTCCATGTACCTCTTCCTCCGGGGTCACAACCAGCCGGGCGGCGGCTTCATCGCGGGGTTGGTCACCGCGGTGGCGCTCATCCTCCAGTACGTGGCGAGCGGAATTGGCTGGACCACGGATCGGTTCGTGCGGGACTACCACGGGGCCATCGCGCTCGGCGTACTTGCGGCCGGGGCGACCGGCCTGGGCGCCTGGCTCTTCGGCTATCCATTCCTGACGGGCTGGTTCGACTACTTCGAGCTGCCGATAATCGGGGAGTTCGAGTTGGCGAGCGCAGTGCTATTCGACATCGGAGTCTACCTGACGGTGGTCGCGGGCGTCCTCCTGATGCTGGTGAACATGGGCAAGATCCGGAACGCCAGCGCAGCCGCTCCGGACGCCGCAGACGGGGAGGGCTGATCGATGGACTTCCTCGTGATGGAGATGCTCGTTGCAACGGGAGTCGGCGCAATGGCGGGCGCCGGCGTCTATCTCGTCCTCCGCGCTCGAACGTATTCGGTTATCCTGGGCCTTGCCCTCCTGGGGTACGCCGCAAACACCTTCCTCTTCGCTTCGGGGCGGTTGAGCGTGGGCCTGGCCCCGGTCATCAGCGATGATGCGTTGGCCTATCCCGATCCCCTGCCGCAGGCGCTGGTCCTCACAGCGATCGTCATTGGTTTCGCGATGATCGCCTTCGCGGTGGTGCTCATGCTCAGGGCACACGCCGATCTCGGCACGGATCATGTAGACGGTCCCGGAGGAGCGGGCCGATGAATCACTGGATCACCCTTCCCACCTTGATTCCGGCCTTCACCGCCGTCGTGCTTCTCCTGGGCGCCAGGCTGGAGTTGGCCACTCAGCGCTCGATCAGCGTGCTCTCCACTCTCGCGCTGATCGGGGTCAGCTTCGCACTGGTGTGGCAGGCCGCGTCCGGAGACTACGTGGCCTACGAGCTGGGCAACTGGCCCGCTCCCTTTGGCATCGTCCTGGTGCTGGACCGGCTGAGCGCGCTCATGGTCCTGCTCACGGCTCTGGTTGGTCTCCCGGCCCTGCTCTACGCTGTGCACGGCTGGGACACGAAAGGAAAGAATTTCCACGCCCTCTTCCAGTTCCAGCTCATGGGGCTGAACGGCGCATTCCTCACCGGCGACATCTTCAACCTCTTCGTCTTCTTCGAGATCCTCCTGATCGCTTCGTACGGGCTCATCCTGCACGGCGGCGGGGAGCGTCGGGTGAGGGCCGGAATGCACTACGTGGTCTTCAACCTGACCGGCTCCGCCTTCTTCGTGGTGGCCCTCGGGGTCATCTACGGGGCCTTCGGAACGCTGAACATGGCCGACCTGGCCCTCAGGGTACCGCAGGCCGATCCCACGCAGGAGGCGATCCTGCGGGCTGGAGCCCTTCTCCTTCTCGTGGTATTCAGCGTGAAGGCGGCGCTCCTTCCGCTCTACTTCTGGCTGCCCCGCGCCTACGGTTCGGCGAGCGCACCCGTCGCTGCCCTCTTCGCGATCATGACCAAGGTCGGGGTCTATTCGATCTTGCGAGTCTACACCCTCGTCTTCCCCGGGACGGTGCCTATGCTCGACGGGCTCCCGGCGAAGATTCTGTTTCCGATCGCGCTCGTCACCCTCGCGATCGCGATGATCGGGGTCGTCGGAGCGCGCTCGTTCCGAAGGGTCGTCGCCTACCTCGTGATCGCTTCGGTGGGCACGCTTCTGGCGGTGATCGCCCTCTTCTCGCAGGAGGCGCTCGCGGCCGCTCTCTACTACATGGTCCACTCGACGCTGATCGTGGCGGCCCTCTTTCTGCTGACGGAGCTCATCGCAGAGCAGCGTGGCGTCCGAGACGACGTGCTCGAGCCGTCCACACCGGTCGCGCAGCCCGCAGTGCTCGGGTCACTCTTCTTCGTAGGGGCGGTAGCGGTGGCCGGGATGCCGCCGCTCAGTGGATTCCTGGGGAAGATCTTCATGCTCCAGAGCAGCCTGGGAACCGAGCAGCTACCCTGGCTCTTCGCGGTCGTCCTTGGGGGCGGGCTCCTGGGATTCATCGCAATGGGGAGAGCGGGAAGCGTGCTCTTCTGGAAGACCGAGGGAGAGACGGCATCCAGCCCGGCCTCGGGAGCTGCGATCCTTCCCGTGGTCCTCCTCCTTCTCCTGGTGGGCACGCTCTCTTTCCTCGCGGAGCCGATCTCGGCCTACACGAACGCCGCGGCGGAGCAGCTCATGGAACCAGAGCCCTACATCCGGGCCGTGCTGGACCAGGGAGGTGAGGCACCATGAGCGGCAGGGCCGAGGCGTCGACCAAGAGCGGCTTCAAGCTCTTTCCACACCCGGTGCTCACCGTCGTGCTGGTGATCGTCTGGCTGCTCCTGGTGAACAGCATCCACCCCCGGATGATCGTGCTGGGTCTCGGCTTCGGGATCGCCATCCCCCTCTTCACCCGCAGGTTCTGGCCGGATCATCCCCGCATCTGCCGGGTGGGAGTGCTCGTTCGCTTCGTTCCCGTTTTCATCTGGGACGTGGTCATCGCGAACCTCCAGGTCGCCTGGCTGATCGTCAACTTCCGGCGAGAGCTGCGGCCGACGTGGGTGGTGGTCCCGCTCGACATCACCGACCCGTACGCGATCACCACCCTGGCAAACGTGATCTCACTGACCCCGGGAACCGTTTCCTCCGAGTTGGGGCCGGGGCGCAGGACTCTCCTCGTCCATAGCATGGACGTGGACGATCCCCAGGCGCTGGTGGATCGGATCAAGCGGCGCTATGAAGCGCCCCTGAAGGAGATCTTCGAATGTTGACGTTCGCTCTGACCTTCGGGTTCACGGCGATGGGCCTTGCGATGCTTCTCAACATCGTGCGGCTGGTGAAGGGGCCGGACACGGTGGACCGGGTCACGGCGCTCGACACCCTTTACATCAACACGATCGCGGTGCTGATGCTCGTGGGAATCCGGATCGGCAGCGACATCTTCTTTGAAGCGGCGCTGCTCATCGCCATGATGGGATTCGTGGGCACCGTGGCCCTCGCCAAGCACATCCGGAGAGGGAGCATCATCGAATGATCGGCGAGCTCGTAGTGAGTCTCTTCATCCTGGTCGGCGCCACTTTCGCCCTCATCGGGTCGATCGGCCTGGTCCGCTTGCCGGACTTCTATACCCGGCTTCATGGCCCCACCAAGGCGACCACGCTGGGTGTGGGTGCCCTTCTCCTCGCCTCGGTCATCTACTTCAGCGCGCTGAGAGAGGGGCTGAGCCTCCACGAAGCCCTGATCACCCTCTTTCTATTCATGACGGCCCCGGTGAGTGCCCACCTTCTCGTCCGTGCGGGACTCCACCATCGAGTCGAGTCCCGGTCCCGCGCTCCTGCCGAGGATCACGGGCACCCGGACCCGGAGGCTCCGATCTAGGCTCCGCAATCAGGTCCCGAGGACCCCGGGCACCCGGCTCAAGCCGGACCCCGGCGGAACAGGGGCATCTCAGGCGATGCCGCTCCTCCGAAAGGTTCCGGTCCACCAACCGTCTTCAAGGTCTTCTCGAGCCAGCTGCAGACCTCTTCGCAGCCCTTGCTCTACGTAGGCACCACGTTCCCCCCGGGATGCACCGGACACGATCATCCATCCTCCTTCGACCAGAGCGCCGGAGAGCTCGCCGAGGAGGGGGAGAAAGATGTCCGGCGGGACGTTCGCGATCACGCCTTCGACGGGCCCGAGCGGGGCGAGGGTGCCCGGACGGACCTCCTCCGCCATGACCTCCACCTGATCGGCGACCCCGTTCAGCGCGATATTCTCGAGCGCGGCGCGCACTCCCATGGGATCTCGCTCGAATGCGAAGGCTCTACGGGCCCCGAGCAGGACGGCTGCGATCCCGAGGATTCCAGTCCCGGTCCCGACGTCCACCACAGAGTCTTCGGCCACGACGGCCTCCTCTAGCGCGCGAATGGAGGAGCGGGTGGTCGGGTGCTCGGCCGTACCGAAGGCGAGGCTGGGAAGCAGCCGGATGGTCCAGGTGCTCGTGTCAGGTGCTTCCGGCGCATCCCGCACCCGCGGACCGGGACCTTTGCCGGGCGAAGGACGGCAAGGCACCACGCGGAAGCGGTCGGAGACGCGCCGGGGGCCGACCTCCCGGTCCCATCGGTCCATCCATTCGGTCGGGCTCGCCCATCGCCACGACAGGTCGGGGTCCTCCAGGGAGACGCTCGCGCGGACGACCGAGCGGACCTGATCCAGAAACGCTCGCGGATCGGCCGGTGCGGGGAAGAGGCCGAGGACCCTCTCTCCTTCGCGGTCCACCAGCTCGGCCCCCAATCGGCGCAGGGCGTCGACCAGGAGTAGCTCCTGGCCACGGGGGGGCGCCGCCAGAGTGAGGAGGAGGCGGCGGGGCGGGTTGGGCTGAGCGGAGGGCTGCGATCGGCGCACGGTGGCCTTCCCGGTGAAGCCGACGGCCTCAGGGACGCCGGTGTGGAGGTCGGGGTGGGGCAATCTCCCGGTCCCGGAACGAGGCCGGGTCCTCGAGCGGCTCGAGGTGGGTGAAAACCGTGCTCCCGGGGACCCGCTGCCGGATTCTGCGTTCGACGTCTTCCGCAAGATCGTGTCCCTTCTGGACGGTCCAGGTACCCGGAACCAAGACGTGCATCGAGACAAAGCTCCGTCGTCCTGCCGTCCGGGTTCGAATGGCGTGAAAGCGGATCCCCTTGGCTTCGTAGTCCTGGAGGACGGACCGGATCTCAACGGCCTCACCCTCCGGCAAAGAGGTATCCAGAAGACCAAGGGCGGCACGGCGAAGGAGGCGCCCCCCCGTAAAGAGGATGTAGCCGGCCACCAGGAGAGCGATCACCGGATCGAGTCGATCCCATCCGGTGACATGTACAATGGCCACTCCAACCAGGATTCCGGCCGAGGTCCAGACATCGCTCATCAGGTGGTGACCCGAGGCCTCGAGGGCAATGGATCCTGACTCCCGCCCGGAGCGGAGCAGGACCCGCGCCATTCCGAGATTCAGAAAGGTGGCGAAGAGCGCCACCCCGAGCCCCGCGCCGAGGTCGAGGAGCGGCTGGGGGTCGACGAGCCGGGGAAGCGCCGCCCACACGATTCCACCGGCGGCGATGACGATCAGCGCTCCCTCGAAGCCGGTGGAGAAGTACTCCGCTTTCGAGTGCCCGAAGCGGTGGTCCTCGTCCGGTGGCCGGTGAGCCAGCGAGAGCATGAGATATGCGACGACCGAGCCGAGCAGGTTGGCAAATGACTCGGCGGCGTCGGAGAGCAGGCCAACCGATCCCGTGAGAAGCCACGCCCCCGCCTTCAGGCCCACGACCGCGACCGAAACGACGATCGCGGCGAGGGCGAGACGGGTCAGTCGGCGGTGATCCATCCTCGGGGAGGTCGGTCGGGAAGAAACAATGAAACATGGGAAGTGACGGGGGGGGTTGGCAATCACCTCTCGATTCGTTTAGGTACGCATGCAGCGAGATTGTCAGCAATCAGGGACGGCATGGACACACTGGTCTTCGATTTCGACAGCACCCTCGTTTCGGTCGAAGGGCTCGACGAGCTTTTCGAGCGCTCGCTCGACGGCCTTCCCGACCGGGAGGAGCGCGTGGCTCGGTTTCGGGAGATCACCGACAAGGGGATGGCCGGAGAGATTTCCGCGGAGAGTTCGTTGGAGCGGAGGCTCCAGCTCCTCGACGTGGATCGGCCGCTGATTGAGAGGGTAGCGGATGGGATCCGGATGAGCCTCTCGCCCTCGGTCGACCGCAATCGGGACTTCTTCCGGGACCAGGGAGACCGGATCCATGTGATCTCCGGCGGCTTCGAGGAGCTCATCGCACCCACCCTCCACCGGCTTGGGATTTCACGCAATCGGCTACACGCCCATCGGTTCCGGTTCGACGAGGGGGAAAAGGTCGTCGGGATCGATCCGGACACTGCGATGGGTCGAGGGGGGAAGCCCGAGGCCCTCAAGCGGCTGTCCCTCGATCCCTCCCGGGTGTGGGTGATCGGAGATGGCGTCACCGATCTCGAGTTGAAGGCCCTCGGCCTGGCGGACCGATTCGTGGCCTACACGGAAGTGCGACACCGGGAACCCGTCGTGAGAGGAGCGGACCATATCGTCCGCTCCATGGATGAACTCTTGAATCTTCTGGAGGCGAAGTGACTCCTCCCATAGATACATCGAAGGAAGGCGAGCACGTACTCCTGTTGGAAGGCATCCACACGGATGCGGCCCAGCGCTTTCGGAGCGCGGGATACCATGTCGAGGAGCTCTCCTCGAGTCTGGCGGAAGACCAACTCATCGAGAGGATCCGGGACGTCACCGTGCTCGGGCTTCGCTCGAAGACCCAGGTGACGAGGAATGTGATCGAGTCCGCGCCAAAGCTCGCGGCGGTGGGGGCCTTCTGCATTGGCACCAACCAGATCGATCTGGAGGCGTGCCTTGCTCGTGGAATTCCCGTCTTCAACGCGCCCTTCGCGAACACCCGGAGCGTGGTCGAGATGGCGTTGGGCGAGATCATCGTCCTCTATCGCCACATCCCCGAAAAGAACAACCTCCTGCATCAGGGGACCTGGAAGAAGCGCTCGCACGGAGCGCGGGAGATTCGGGGCAAGAAGCTGGGCATCATCGGGTACGGGAACATCGGTGCTCAGCTTTCCATTCTCGCGGAGGCCGTGGGAATGGACGTGTATTACTACGATGTCACCGAGAAGCTGGCGCTCGGCAACGCCACTCCGTGCCGTACCCTCACCGAGTTGCTGGAGACCGTCGACGTCGTCACGGTGCATGTGGACGGCAGGCCGGAGAACCACAACTTCATCGGCGCCGACGAGTTCGAGACGATGAAGGAGGATGCGGTCTTCCTGAACCTGAGCCGCGGGTTCGTCGTCGACCAGGATGCGCTCAGATCGGCCCTCGAACGAGGAAAGATCCGCGCCGCTGCGATCGATGTCTTCCCGGAGGAGCCCAAGACGGACGGAACGTCCTTCGAGTCTCCGCTCCAGGGGCTGCCGAATGTCATCCTTACGCCCCATATCGGCGGAAGCACCGAGGAAGCTCAGGAGAACATCGGATACTTCGTTCCGGACAAGCTCATGAACTTCCTCGAGAAGGGGAACACGACCCTCTCGGTCAATTTTCCGAATCTTCAACTTCCCGAGTTCAAGGGTTCGCATCGCATCGTTCACGTCCACCGGAACGTTCCCGGCATTCTCGCGAAGATCAACAAGGTCTTCGCCGATCGCGGGATCAACATCACCGGGCAGTATCTCAAGACCGGAGAAGGGATCGGATACGTGATCACGGATATCGTGGGGGAGGAGCCGGCGGATCTGACCCGCGAGCTCACCGAGATCCCGGATACGATCCGGGTTCGGGTCCTCTACTGAGTCGGCGGTCGGGGGGGCGTGACGAGCGGAGGAGATCGGGAATCGGACCCGGATGAGCGCGAGCCGGCGAGCGGCGATGCCGAGCCGCCGGATGAAGAATGGGTTTCCCTGTCGGAATTCGTGGAACGCTCACTCCCGCGGATCTTCCTGGAGGGAGTGCTGGGGGCGATCGGGGGTGGAGCTCTCTCGGTCTTCGCCACGGGCTCTGCGGGCGCGACCTGGATAACGGTCGGGGCCCTGGCTGCCCCCATCGCGTTGCTCCTCACTCCTGTCCGCGGGGGGATCGCATATCGAGCCCTTCGCTACGGAGTCGCTCTCGCAGTCCTCGTCATGCTGATCGTCTCCTTCACCCTGGGCAGGGAAGGAGTGCTCCTCGAGGAGCTGCTCACCCTTGGAGCCTCGCTGCTGGTGGTGGGCGCAGGCGTGCACGCGGCGCTACTCCTGCTCGTGGAGGGGAGGGACCGTGGCGAACTCCCGGGAGGTCCTCCATGGAGTTGAGGCCGGCACCTGACGGCAGGTCGTGCGGCCGCCGTCCGTCGCTTGCCCGTTTCGCCGCGTTGCATGGACACTTCCTCGCCCCTTCTGTAGAATAGAGCATGTTGGTATTTCTCCGCTCGCCGGTCCCGGCGAGACTCTATGTCCAGCATCTTCCGGAACGGCTTATCATGCGACGTGCGATTCTGTTCTTCGGGCTGCCCATGTGTGCTCTCCTCCTCTTCGGCTGCGATACGGAGCTCGATCAACCGACGGCGGAAGGAATCTGGGACAGCGTCGGCGAGCTGCAGGAGGTGACCGGAGGCGTCAAGCTGTACCTCAACTCCGGCCCCGACGGCACGGTCACCGGGCAGTGGCAGCGGGGAGCGAGCTCCTCCAGCGTGAGCGGCGCCATCAATGAGAACGGCTCCGTCCAGCTCATCCTGACCGGCTTCAGCGGCGGACAGGCCGCCCAGTTCCAGGGGGAGTTCACCGATCCCTTCCGGATGGAGGGCACCCTCGTGGGAGTGGAACTTTCCGGGTCCGCGATCTTCAGGCGCTCGTCCTTCTCTCCTTGAGCTCGAGCTCAACCTCCGTGGATCGAGAGCCCCCCGTCAGAGGCCCGCGCCGAGGGAGGTAAGCCACGGGGAGCGGGACTCCTGGAAGAGCTCGAAGTGCACCGTGCGGCCCACCCGGGACAGCGGGTCGGCCGCTTCGATGACGTCCCGATACGTCACATAGCAGTCCAGGGCCCGGCGGGCTCGATCGACATCCTGATCCTCCACCTCCACGGCGCAGTCGATTTCCTCGTTCGTGGAGGTGTGGAGGGGAAAGCTGGAGTCGGGTTCCTCCGTAGGAGGTAGAGTGAACAGGGCCAGGCGCCGCAGAAGTCGGGAGGGAAGGCGCTCTCGCTCTTCGCAGAAGACTCGCTTGACCACCGCGTGCGTGACGAGGTGATCGTGGAACCCGCTGACTCCGTGCACCGCGTAGGTCACGACGACCGCGGGCTCGACCCGATGGATCGCCGAGGCGACGGATTCCTCGAGCGTCCGGGGATCGACCTCCTTGAGGCCCGAGTCCGGGTGGTCCAGCACGGACATGCCGGATAGGTTGAGGACCCCCTGGACCTCCTCCATCTCCTTCAAGCGGACTTCGCCCATCTCCTCGATCGAGAGCCCCAGCCGGTGCCGTTGCTTCGTGGCGCCGCCTCGGGTGAGCGTGAGAAGGTGGACCTCGTCCCCCTCTCTCCGTTGCCGTGAGATGGCCAGGGCGGGCCCGAAGGACTCGTCGTCGGGGTGGGGAAACACGTAGAGGATGCGCATCGTATTAGCTTGGGGTTCGGGTAGGACGCACCTTCTAACGATATACGTCAGGTGGCCTCGGGGGCACCCGGGGCGAAGGGCCCCGCGTATTCCGCAGGGAGGACTTTGGGCGTGGAAGGAGCTCAGTCTGGCCCGGGAGATTTCTCCCGGGAGGAGTTGGACCGGATCATCCGTCGGGCGGCCGAGTTGCAGTTCGGAGAGACGGAGGGCCGCGGTGTGGGCACGCGAGTCGACCAGGGCGAGGTCCTCAGGATTGGTCGGGAGGTCGGGATCGAGTCCCACCACTTGAGGAGGGCCATCGGAGAGGTCCGGGCGGAGGCGCTGGGTCCGGGTCTCCCAGACGACCGCGGGTTGTTGGCGCGAACCCTCGGGCCGGGCCTGGTACAGGTCGGTCGGGTCGTTGCCGGCTCGGTGGACGACCTGGGACCGAGCCTGGAGGAGCACTTCCTGGCGGGAGAGGGTTTGTCCCGCATCCGCAAGAGGGACGGGAGGTCGCTCTGGGAACCCGCAGGTGGACTGATGGCAAGCCTGCAGCGAGAGCTGCGATGGAAGGGCTTTCGATACGACCTCGCCAGGGCGGGGAGCGTGGAGCTGACGCTCTCTGACATGGAAGAGGGGTACGTGCTCGTGACCATTACCGCCGACCTTCGGACCCTGCGAGGAGAGCGGGGGGCGGGGTGGATGCTCGGGGCGGGGACGGGAGTTGGACTCGGGGGATGGGCCGTCGGCCTGGGCTTCGGTATTCCCTGGCTGGGGATACCGTCCGCGGTTCTAGGGGTGTGGGTAGGCACGCGGATGGCGCGCACCCGGTTCGAACGTGAGGTCCGCCGCGTGCGCCTTGCCATGGAAGGGATCCTGGATCGCGTCGAGAGCGGTGAACCGTTGGCGAGCCGGAAGAGCGGGGATTGGCGGGACCGGGTCCTTCCGTGATCCCCATCTCCTCGAAGCGGAGGCGGTTCGACCCGACCGGCGCTCCGGGGAACCGTGTCGGGACGCTCAGGTACAGGTGGAGCGGACCTCGCCGTCCGCCTTCCGTCCTTCCATCCAGAAGGCATCCGATGACGAATCCGGGGCCGATTCTCTTCCGCCTGGTCCGCGGCCTCGCCCTTTCCTCGGCGCTGCTCGCCGCATCGACCCTCCAGGGCCTGGCACCCGCCGGAGCACAGACCCCTCTCGACCTCGACGCCGTCACCACGCAATTGGAGACGGAGATCCGTCGGGCAATGGTCGAAGGTGAGATCCCCTCGCTCTCGATCGCCCTCGTTTCGGGCGAAGACATCGTATGGAGCGCGGGATTTGGCGAGTCCAACGTGCAGGCTCGGACGCCGGCCACCCCACAGACCGTCTACCTCATTGCGTCCACGGTCAAGCCGATGGTGGCCGGGGCCTTGATGCAGCTCGAAGAGGAAGGACGACTCGGGCTCGATGACCCGGTCCGGGACCATCTTCGTGTTCTGACCATCCGCGGCGAGGACCCGGAACGTCCCATCACCTTCCGGCATCTCCTGACGCACACGTCCGGCTTGCCCACCATCTTCTCGCCCGTGCCGGTCTGGGCGGATACCGTGCCCACGCCAATGGACCGCTATCTCAAAGAGAATCTCCACGCGGTGACGCCGCCCCTTGCGGGCATCCGCTATTCGAACATGGGGTACACCCTTCTCGGCCATCTCGTGGAAGAGATCTCCGGGGAGGAGTTTCGGGAGTACATGCGCAAGAACATCTTCGATCCGATCGGAATGCGAAGCACCTCGTTCGTGCCGACTCCGGAGATGGAAGAGCGCATGGCGGTTCCCTATGTCCCGAGCGGTGGATCGGGACGACCGGCCCCGACGTCACGCATTCGTTTCGCGGAGTGGCCTGCCGGGGGGGTCTGGGGAACGGTGGAGGACCAGGCCCGCTGGCTGATCGTGAATCTGAATGGCGGGCGCATCGAGGGGCGTCGGATCCTGGCGAAGCGCGCGGTTGAAGCCCTTCACACACCTCAGTACCACGACCTTCCCAGTTCCATGTCCGGGGGGTGGGGAGGGGGGCGAGCCCTCTACGGTCTGAGCTGGTGGACGGTGACGCACGAAGGGCAGCGATACATTGCGCACTCAGGTAGTGTGCGTGGCTACACGGCCTTCGTCCACGCGAACCTCGACAGGTCGCTCGGAGTGGCGATTCTGACGAACGGCCACCGGGCCCACGGACACCTCGTTCGACTCTCCTTTCTCGCAACGGATCTTCTCGCCGAGCATACGGCTTCGCCGAGGTGACGTGGGCCCCGGCGGTGGCGCGTCACCAGCCTTCCGGGCCAATGCGGATCTGTGAAGGAGAGGAGACCTCGATCCGGGGCACTCCCTGGTGTTCGGTGATCCGGCCGGCGGCGCACACGTGCTCCCCCTGGTACGCGACCTCCGGGGGAGAGGGAAAGGCGTTCCGGTTCCTGCCCCAGATCACGAGATCGAAGGGCTGGTCCGGGAAGGTGCGATCGAGGTTGAGGAAGGTGGGCTGGCCGCGAGTACCGGAGGCGAACACCGAGTTCACCACCGCCCCGCACACCACCGCACGCGACCCGACATGTCCGGCGGCCGCTTCTGTGGAGAGAACGGGCACGTCCCGGTACTCCGAGGGGTCGAACGCGTCGCCCGGAGTCGGGGTGAGGCCCGTTCTCCGGATCAGGAAGGCAAGGACGACCAGAAAGGCCGCAATGGCCAACGCGAGCCTGCGCCGTCCCCGCCCGCCCTTCTTTCCCATTGGGGTCAGCGGGTGAGCGGCTTGTACTTGATGCGGTGTGGCTGAGCGGCGTCCTTGCCCAACCGACGGACCCGATCCTCCTCGTACTCCCCGTAATTGCCTTCGAACCACTGGACCTGGGAGTTGCCTTCGAAGGCGAGGATGTGGGTGGCGACCCGATCCAGGAACCAACGATCGTGGGAGATGACGACGACGCACCCGGGAAAGGCAAGGAGCGCCTCCTCCAGAGCGCGCAGGGTGTCCACGTCGAGGTCGTTGGTCGGCTCGTCGAGGAGGATGACGTTTCCGCCCGACTTGAGGAGCTTGGCGAGGTGGAGTCGGTTGCGCTCTCCTCCCGAGAGCACTCCCACCTTCTTCTGTTGCTCGCCTCCCGTAAAGTTGAACCAGGACAGATAAGCCCGCGAGTTCACTTCCCGCCACCCGAAGTCCAGGAGGTCGTGCCCTCCCGAAACCTCCTCCCAGACCGTATTCTCGGGATCGAGCGCTTCCCGTGATTGGTCCACGTAGGAGAGCGTGACCGTCGATCCCACGGTCACGGTACCTGCGTCCGGTTCCTCCTCTCCCACGATCATCCGGAAGGTCGTGGTCTTTCCTGCTCCATTCGGCCCAATCACTCCCACGATGCCGCCCCGGGGGAGTCGGAAGTCGACGTTCTCCATGAGGAGGCGATCACCGTATCCCTTTCGCACCCCTTCGAAGATGACGACGTCTTCCCCGAGACGAGGGGGTTTCGGGATGAGGATCTCGGCGGTGCCCACCTGCTCTTTCCGATCCTCCGAAAGGAGCTCCTCGTAGGCCTTGATGCGGGCCTTTCCCTTGGCCTGTCGCGCCTTGGGCGTCATTCGGACCCATTCCAACTCTCTCGCGAGAGTCCGGCTGCGTGCGGACTCGGCCTTCTCCTCCTGTTCGAGCCGCTCCCGCTTCTGCTCGAGCCAGGAGGAGTAGTTGCCTTCGAAAGGGTATCCGGCGCCTCGGTCCAGCTCGAGAATCCATTGGGCGACATTGTCGAGGAAGTACCGGTCGTGCGTGATTGCCACGATCGTCCCCTTGAAGTCGGCGAGATGGCGCTCCAGCCAAGCGACCGACTCCGCGTCCAGATGGTTGGTAGGCTCGTCGAGGAGGAGCAGGTCCGGCTGTTCCAGGAGGACCCGGCAAAGGGCGACTCTGCGCTTCTCTCCTCCCGAGAGCGTGGAGACCTCTGCGTCGCCCGGGGGGAGGCGCAGTGCATCCATGGCGATCTCCAATCTGCGATCCAGCTCCCACGCACCTGCCGCCTCGATCCGGTCCTGGAGGGAAGCCTGCTCGGCGAGGAGCGCGTTCATCTCCTCGTCGTCGGTGACCTCGGCGAACTTCATGTTGACGGCCTCGAACCGCCGGAGCAGCTCTCTCGTCTCCTTCACCCCTTCCTCGACATTGCCGCGCACGTCCAGCTCCGGATCCAGCTCGGGTTCCTGCGGCAGGTAGCCCACTCGGGTGCCCTTCGCGGCCCAAGCCTCTCCCTGGAAGTCGTTGTCCACACCGGCCATGATCCGGAGCAGGGTGCTCTTGCCGGCGCCGTTCGGCCCTACGACACCGATCTTCGCGCCCGGGAAGAAGGAGAGCCAGATGCCCTTGAGAATCTCCTTCTTCGGGGGAACGACCTTGCGCAGGTCCTTCATCACGTAGATGTACTGGGGTCCAGCCACGGGAGGCACCTTCCTTCGTCTGAGATGAACGCTCGGATGGCGAGCGTTGCGATGGTTCGAACGGTAGGCCTGTCGGACCGATAATCTATCCTGCGGATGCGGCCCCGTCAGCCGATCCGCAGGAGGGGGCTCATCCCGGTGAGGTCACCTCTGGTCCGTGGGCATCTCCGTGCTGCGGAGGAGCCGCACCCCGTCCGACTCCAGATCGATCCGGAGGTCCTCGTCTCCACCGGCATCCACCGAGCGTGTGAGGTCCCATATCAGGTGCGTCTCGAAGCCCGCTTCCACTGCGTCTTCCGCGGTCCAGCGCACGCAGACGTCGCGAGCGAGGCCGCAGAGGAATACCGATTCCACCCCCCGCTCCCGAAGGTAGCCCGCGAGGCCCGTCGGGGAGCGCGACCCGTCGGGGCCCCAGTTGTTCCGGAACCCGGAGTAGGAGTCGATGCGCGGGTCGGCGCCCTTGCGGACGACGGCTCCTACGCGTTCCCAGGGCAGCTCCGGGTGGAGCTCGGCGCCGGAGCTGCCCTGGACGCAGTGATCCGGCCAGAGCACCTGTTCCTTCCCGTAGAGCTCGATGGTGTCAAAGGGCTCGGCGTCCGGGTGCTGCGAAGCGAACGAGACGTGGCCTGGCGGGTGCCAGTCCTGTGTGGCGACCTGAACGGAGAACCGCTCTGAAAGCATGAGGCGTCGCACGCCCTCGAGGATCCGGTCGCCCTCCGCCACCGCGAGGCGGCCTCCCGGGAGGAAGTCGGGCTGGATGTCGACGAGGATCAGGGCGCTGGACTTCGGCTCGGTGGGTCCGGTCATCGATGGCGCTCCGGTTCGCAAGTCGGGGGACCGGTCGTCGTGACTCAGGTAGTGGTATCCCCCCTCCGTGTCCGGTGTTCAGCCGGAAGCGCGCGTCTCGTTCCGTGTCCCGTTCCCGCCTGCGAGCACCACCGCCAACATCACGACTCCGAGGAGGCCCATCATCCCGGAGAAGATCTGTGAGAGGGTGAACTCCATCCAGACTGTGCGCTCCTCTCGGATGTACATGAGGCCGAAGCGGATCCAACCGTAGAGCGCCACGAAGCTCCAGGTGAGCAGGCCGGGCGGAGGACGGAGCCGCTCGCGAGCCACGAAGAGGAGTCCTGCGATCCCGAAGTTCTTGGCCGACTCGTAGAGTTGGGTCGGGTGGCGGCAGCCCTCGGGTGGGAAGGCCATGTGCTCGTTCTGGGAATAATCCACGCAGAACGGTCCCTCGTAGGGCGTGCCGTACATCTCCGCGTTGATGAAGTTGGCGATTCGGCCCAGGCCCAGGGCGACCGCGATCGGGACGGCGATCCGGTCGGTGAGATGGTAGACCGCAATGCCGTGGCGCTGAGAGAACCAGGCCACGACCAGGAGGATCCCGACAAGTCCACCGTGAAAGGCGAGCCCGCCCCTCCAGACGGCGATCCACGCGCCCGGATCGAACCCATACCGGTCGAACTCGAAGACGAAGACGTGGAAGAAGCGGGCTCCGATCAGGGCAGCGAGGACTCCCGCGAGCACGAAGCTTTCGGAGATTTCTTCCGTAAGGTTGGGGATCCGCCGCTCCCGGGCCGCCTTGCGAAGTGAGAGATAGACGAAGAGCATCCCAAGCATGTAGGGGAGTGAATACCAGCGCACCCCGAAACCGTCACCGATCTGGAAGAGGAAGGGGTCGAGGTTGTGTACGATGGGGCTCAAGGGGTTCGTCCTGGCGGAGGGTGAGGGCCGTGTCCGGGTCGGTTACGCGGCTCGGCTATCCTCGACCCTTCGGGCGGGGAATGTCAACCTGCATCCGGAGCGGAGTCGGCCACAGCGACGATCGCCGCGACGACCTCGTCCCAGGTGGCCATCTTGTTGATGACAGGCCGATCGATGCCCTCGAGGGCGGGGCCGCCCGTCATGAAGACGATCCGTTCTCCCAGCTTTGGACACTCCCGGGAGAGGCGCTCCTCGACCGTGAGCCCCGAGAGCCCGTCCAGATTCACATCGAGGAGGATCACGTCCGATTCGACGGCGCCAAGCTCCCGGGCTGCGTGAGCCGCGGTCTTCCACCCCGCGGGGTCGAACACGTCCGGTTCCGCCCCGGATCGCCTGAGGAGGCGGGCGTAGAGCTTCCGGATCCCCTGATTGTCGTCCACGACCGCGACGCGGAGGCCGGCCAGGGGCTCGCCGCCGGAGTCTCCCCGCTCGGAGGGGAGGGCGCCGGAGCAGTCCAGGGCTCGGCGAACGGGACTGCGCGCCAGCGGGAGCTGCATCTGGAAACAGGCGCCGCCGAGGGAGTCACTGGCTTCCTTCAGCTCGAGTGAGCCGCCCAGCCGGTTGATCCCCCATCGGGCGAAGGAGAGTCCAAGGCCCAGCCCGGAGCCCGCCGTCGATTTGGACACGAACGGTTCGAAGAGGTGCTTGCGTACCTCGGGAGCCACGCCCTCCCCGTCGTCCTCGACACGGATCTCGATCTGGTGGGGTTCGCGGCCCGGGAGGAGTGAGACGACGATCTCGCTCCTGGCGTGTCGGGCGGCGTTCCTGAGAAGGTTTCCGAGCGCACGGGAAAAGAAACTCCTGGGACCGGCAATTTGCGCTTCCGGGGGGATTTCGACACGGAGACGCGTCCCGATCGATGGCGCTCCCAGGAGCCATCGGTTCATCGCTTCTTCGACGGTAGGGGTCACCGGGAAGGTGGCCTCGAGAGGACTTGGCACTCCACGGAACTCGTCGAGGATGTCGAGCACCATCCGTCGCAGCTCGTCGGTGTCGGTCTGGATCCGATCCAACTCCTCCGAGGGGATCCGGCCGAGCGTGGCCTTTTCGCGAGCGAGCGCTACGCGGCCACAAAGAAGGGAGAGGATGCTCCCGAGGTCGTGGAGGAGCTCGCCGGTGATCCGGCCCACGTCCTTGAGCTGCCGGTCCTGGAGACTGGCCTCGTCGGACCGATCGTTTCGATCTCCTTCGTCGAATCCCGAGCGCATCGTCCGAGCTTACCTCTTTTCTGCGGCATCGTCGCGCAGCTCCGCCAACTCCTGGAAGAAGGCCGCCGAAACCGTCTCGAAGGCTCCCTTTTCCCTGAGCTCCGTCGGGGTGTCGGGCACGACGCTTCGGATTGCGCGGCGCAGCGCCTGATCGCCGGAGTAGCCACACGCCAGGCCTACGCTGAACACGGTGTGTCCGGGATCGTCCAGGAGGGCGGCGGCGAAGAGGACGCGGAGCCAGAGGAGGAGCCGGCGTGGGGTTGGAAGTTGCGCACGGTGGCACCAACGAAGCAGAGTGGACGGGGAGAATCCAAGGGATCTGGCGAGGTCCTTGGGGTGTCCGCCCGTCATCACCGTCTCCACGGCGGCGTCCATGAGGGTGCGGGCGCGTCCGGTGAAGGGGATGCCCGAGTCGTGAGAGAGGAGGCGACGGAGCGGTTGCGCCCGCGCGCGCAGGAGACGCCGCTGAAGGGCGATCTCGCTCCAGTCTTCGTCCATCTGAAGGATTTCCGCAATGCCCCATTCCCCCATGAGCCAGATGTCCCGGTATCGTGCCGGGGAGGAGTCCATCGCGGCGATCACGGTGGAGGATGGGAAGGCCTTGAGGATGTCGTACAGCTCCTGCGCAGGACCGTCCTGCGACCCCCGCTCGTGGTAGGGGTCCACCACGATCACCGCGGCGGGCGGCGCTTCGGAGACGCTCGACCTGAGGTCGCCCCAATCTGCCGCGATCGAGATCCGGAACGGCGACCGGCGCGAACGGGCCAACCTCTCGCGCAGGACCCGGTCTTGGTGGAGAACCAGGAGGGGACGCGGCGTTTTTTGCATAAAGTGACGGAATATGTTAGGAATCCGCCGGAAACGGAGTGGGCGCCGGTCCGTTGGGGCGCCGAGATTCCATAGACAAGCGTTCACCGGCACAGCGCCAATAGACCTCTGGACAGGGATCCTGAACATGAAAAAGCTGCGTTTCCTCACCGCCCTCTTCGCCATCGCCATGCTCGCCGCCTGTGGCGACCTCGGACCTACGGCTCCGGAGGGTGGAGGCAACAACTACCGCTGCGGATATCTCGGTTCCGGATGCTGACCCAGGCTCCGCAACCGCAAAGGCGAGCGGGAGGCCCATCGGCCTCCCGCTCGCCTTTTT
>SLCK01000047.1 GCA_007125845.1 Gemmatimonadota bacterium | reverse complement strand
TCGGGTTCGCCATCCCCGCCGACCTGATCCTCGCCGTCGCGGGTGTGGACGTTCGGCATCCCAGAGACCTCACGCGTGCGGTGGCCTTCACCCGGCCCGGCACCGAGGTGATCCCGGACGTGCGCCGTCCCGACGTCGGGGCGGTGCGCGTCCAGGCGACCGTGGGCGGCACCGATCCCCCGAGGGAGTGAGTCCCCCCGCCACGGCCGTCCCGCTCTTTTTTCGGCTCCCGGGTCCGGGCATCGCGCCCGACGCCTCGACGAGGTCGTGCCCCGGGAAATGGCGATCGGGGGATTACACGTCGTCCGCCTCTCTGGAGAACCGACCCACCTCAGCCCCCGCCAGCCGTTCGAATTCGGCGTACGGCACCACCACGGTCTGCGTATGGTTTCCGGCATGGAAGGCCACGCGCTCGTGGGTCCTCAGCGACAGATCCAGGTAGGTTCTCTGTCCAAAGAGGCCCCCGAAGGGAGGTAGCGCCCCCACGTCGCAGTCCGGATAGAGCTCGGCAAGCTCGTCCTCGGCCACGAGCTCCACCTCCCTGGCTCCAGCCAGCTCTCCGAGCTCCTTGAGGTCCAGTCGCCGGGTGGCCGGGAGCACCACCACCGCCGGGGTTCCGTCGAGGCGCACCGCCAGGCTCTTCGCCCACGCTCCGGCCGGCATCGCGCTGGCCTCGGCCTCGGCCCGGGCGGTGAGGGCCTCGGGGTGCTCGACAAGTTGATACGACACCCGCTTCCGCTCCAGAAGGGTTCGCACGCGCTCCGCCGCCGACATGGCTCACCTCCAAGCTCAAGGGACTGTGTTGCCGACGGCCTCCGGGTGCGGTTGGCCTCGGCAGGATACTAAGCCCGCGCTCCACCCTCGTCGCCGAGGCGCCCGGCGCTCGGCGGATGGCCGGATTGGCGCCTCAAAGGCACCACGCTTACCGCCCTGAGGGTTCCGTCGACCTCTTCCTCCACGAACCGCACCTCGGCTCCCACCTCCAGCTCGTCGAATCGATCGCTCGGCACTCCGGTGCGGTGGAAGTAGATTTCACCGTCCTCCGGCAACCGAATGAAGCCGTATCCCTCCGCCTCGTTCAGGGTGCTGATCCGTCCCCGGAGCGGGGCTTCCGGAACCCTCGGGTGCCCCGCCTCCCGCTCACGAAGCTCCCGGAGCTTCTGCCGCATCACGGCGAAGGCCTCCCGGACCGCCGTCGCGGCTTCCTCCCGCTTGCGGCGTCGAGCCGGGGGGTCTCGGCTCACGACCATCTCGTGGCCGGGCACGGTCACGTCGATCCGAACCCTGTAGAGGTTGCCACGGTGGTGCCGGGGGTGGGGGATCTCGACCATGATCCGGCACCCTGTGATCCGCGGGTAGGCCCGTTCGAGCCCCCGGAGTCCCCAGAGGATCTGTCGTTCCACGGCCGGGGTCGGCTCCACGTTCCGGTATGCGATCTCCGGCTCGATCTGCATGGGTACTCTCCTCGACTGGAGTCATGGGGGGGTCTGCCCTCGGCCTACTTCGGCTCGGCAAGGACCGTGTGGACGATTCTTGGGCGCGTCCTCACGGTCCTTGTCGGCAATCGCTATCGAAGCTCTGCTCGTCGCCTTCCCTCGGCGTCCGCCGCTCGAAGGGCGGCGGCCACCGAACGGGCCGTGACGGGAATGGGCTCGTTGTGGATCGTCTCTCCTTCCGCACAGGCGCGCTCGCCCGCCTTCAGAAGCTCCTCCGGGGTGACCTCGGCCAGTCCGATCTCGGCCAGGGTGGTGGGGAGCCCCACCTCCTCGCAGAAATCGAAGACCTCGTCGATGATCTCTCGGGGCTTGTCCGTCAGGAAAAGGGACGCAAGCACTCCCACGGCCACCTTTTCGCCGTGCCAGGAGGAGTGGGTTCCTTCCAGGACGGTGAGACCATTGTGGATCGCATGTGCCGCACCCAGCCCGCCGCTTTCGAAGCCGAGCCCGCTCAGGAGCGTGTTCGCCTCCACCACCCGCTCCAGGGCAGGCGTGACTACTCCCGCCTCGCAGGAGACCTTCGCGGGAAGGCCGTATTCGACGATGGTCTCGTAGCAGAGCTCGGCCAGGGCGTAGGCGGTGACCGAGCCCAGGTCACCGCTCATGTTGGGCGAGTAACTCTGTCGGGCGGCTTCCGCTTCGAACCAGGTCGCCAGGGCGTCTCCGATCCCCGCCACCAGAAACCGGGCGGGGGCCGCGGCGATGATCTCCGTGTCCACCAGAACCAGCTCGGGATTGCTGGGAAGGAGGAGGTAACGGTCCACCTCGCCCGCGGTCGTGTAGATGACCGAGAGCGCCGAGCAGGGTGCGTCCGTGGAGGCGATAGTAGGCACGATCGCCACCGGAAGCTCCAGGGCATGGGCCACGGCTTTCGCCGTGTCCATGGTCTTCCCCCCACCGAACCCCACGATTATCCGGCTTTGCGCCGTCCCGGCAATGTCCACGAGGCGCTCGATCTCCGGATCGGAGCACTCACCCCCGAAGGTTTCCACCCGGACCTCCACCTCACCCTCCCCGCCCAGCTCCAGCTCCGGGAGAATGCGTTCCTCGGCGTACGGATCGGCGATCAGGAGTGCCGAATCGCCGTAGCGGGAGAGCTCGCGGTCGAGGCGCCGGGTGGCGCCGACTCCCTGGACGTACCGGCCAGGGAAGAGGGTCGTCCGAATCATGCTGGGGACTCCAGTGTCTTGGGCGGGGCTGGCAAACTCTGGTGACGAAGAAGAACAAGGAGCGTGCCAACAGTGCAACCGCTGCCGTGTCGGGCCGAGGGGGCGGAGGATCTCCCGGGTGGGGACATTCCCTCCCCTGCGAGGGGTGATCCGACCCGTTCGGGACGTCCCCGGCGCCGCAGGGTGGCCGGAACCTGGTTCGCCCTTCTTCTCGCACTCGACTCCCGTTAACCTTCACGCCTGCAGGTCAAGACGCGGACTCGCGTGACACCTCCAGCAACTCTTCCGCGCCCGCGTTTCTCCCGTCGGACTCCTCCGACTGATCCGCCCGGCGCATTCGCACCGGATACACAGACTTGACATTCGATACTCTCGGGCTGCATGCCGACCTTCTCAAGGCGGTCGACGCCCTCGGTTTCACCGATCCCACTCCCATTCAATCGCGGGCGATCCCGCCTGCCCTCCAGGGTCGCGACCTGCTCGGCTGTGCCGTCACCGGAAGCGGCAAGACGGCTGCCTTCCTTCTTCCCATCCTCAACGACCTGATCGGACGCCCGCGCGGGCGCACACGGGCCCTGGTCCTGGCGCCGACGCGGGAGCTCGCGCTCCAGATCTGCGCCGACCTCAGGGACCTGGCGAAGTTCACCGACGTCCGGGCCGCCGCGGTTTTCGGAGGGGTCAACATCAACCCGCAGACGAAGGCGCTGAAGCGAGGGGTGGACGTGGTCGTGGCCACGCCTGGCCGACTTCTCGACCATTTCGGTCAGGGAAACGCGCCCATGGACGACCTCGAGTACCTGGTCCTGGATGAAGCGGATCGCATGCTCGACATGGGATTCCTGCCGGACATTCGGCGAGTCTTGAAGCACATCCCGCGGCCGAAGCAGACGCTCTTCTTCAGCGCGACGATGCCGAGTGAGATCGAGAAACTCACACGCGAGATCCTGAACGATCCCGTCAAGATCGCATTGCAGGTGACCGCGGCGCCGGCGAAGGGGGTCGAGCAGTCCCTCTTCCCCGTGCCCCAACAGCTCAAGGCCGAGCTGCTCGCGAAGTTGGTCCAAGAGCGGGGCGTCCAGCAGGCGCTCGTCTTCACTCGGACCAAGCATCGGGCGAATCGGCTCACCAAGAAGCTCAATCAGGCGAACATCTCGTCCGAGCGGATCCACGGAAATCGGTCCCAGGCTCAACGGACGAGGGCGCTCGCCGGCTTCAAGGACGGTGACTTCCAGGTGCTGGTCGCGACGGATATCGCCTCGCGCGGCATCGACGTCGAGGAGCTCGGGCACGTGGTGAACTTCGACGTTCCGAACATGTCGGAGGACTACATCCACCGGGTCGGCCGCACTGCTCGAGCGAGCGCGACAGGGGAGGCGTGGACCCTCTTCGCCCCCGATGAGGAGAAGCACATCCGAACGATCGAGCGAGCCGTGGCGAAGAAACTCCCGCGAGTCGTGCTCGACGACTTCGATTACTCCGCCAGCGGAGAAGCGGTCGAGGTCCCTCTCAAGGAGCGCATAGCGAAGATTCGCGCCAAGAAAAGGGAAGATCGCGAGCGGGCCAAGGCCAAGGCTGACCGGAAGGCGGAAGCGTCCCGCCGGTCCGGAGGATCTTCGGGCGGGGGCTCAAACGGCGGCGAGACGCATCGGCAGCCTCAGCGCCGCCGCCGGAGGAGCTGAAGGTCCAGGGCGAGCAACAGGGGATGGTCCCGGGGGACGGCTTCGTTGGGCGCCATCCAGACCTTCCCTGACCACCGGCGGAAGCGTGTAGAGCGGACCGCTGACAGGGGCACGTGCATGAGACCGAGGTCCTCGTCACCGCTGAGGCAACACCACGCTCCGGCATCGCCCGCATACCGCGAAGCGTCACCCCAGGTGTCGTCGCCGAACTTACCCTCCCGTGGCACGACGTGGAAGGTCCACAGGTGCTCACCGGTTCGGACGTCCCAGCCGGTGATGTCTTCAGATTCCCGCTGGCCGCGATCAGACGTGGTCGACCGCTCCCTTCACCCCTTCCTTCCGAGCGCAGTGCGCGCAGCAGTAGATGGCGTTTCCGGCTTCCACGCCGTGTCCCAGCACCTTGACGCCGCAGCTCTCGCAGATAGGAGCGAGCTTGTGGATGGCGCATTCGAACGAGTCGAAGACGTGAGTCACGCCGGCGGCCCGGACTTCGAAGGCAAGGTGATAGTCGTTTCCGCAGACTTCACATGCAGCCATGAGTTCCTCCGGTGAGAGGGTCATCCTCGTGATGAACGTGCATTTCACTCTTCTACCGATGCCCGGTCGAACGCAAGCTGGGCAGAAGCGCGGGAGAACTTGAAGGTTGTCGGAGAAGGGGCGGGGCCCACCGTTGGGAGTGCCAGGGGCCCGTGGTCTAGGACCCCGGGGCATCGGGCTCCCGAACGGCCACGTACTCCCGGAGGCCGCGCCGCAGAGTGAATGACCGTTTCACGCGAAACGGGGCGAGGAGGCGCCCGACCTCAGTGGGCAGGAGGGGCGCCCGGAGGCGCTGGGGCGGGCCTACCTGCTCGGAACGAATCCGGTCGATCTCGGTGAGCGAGAATCTGAGGGGATATGTGACCTCTTCCTCCGGTGCCCACCAGACCGTGTGGAGGTGGGCCCGAGGCGAACTCACGTCGAGCAGTCGAGCGAGCAACTGGGGCCGCACCTCCGCCGGAAGGCGATCGAGAACGTCCCATGCGAAGACCAGATCGAAGGCGGGTTCCGGTGGGGCAGGGATCGTGCTCAGCGCGGCGCCCCAGCCCTCCCCCTCCAGAGTCTGGAGGAAGGATGAGAAGCGAACTCGCCGGGCGCATCGATTGTATGTGCGCAGGTTGTGGTCGTTCCCAGGGCCGAGGTCCAGAACGGACCAATTCCGGTCCTCCGGAGCCGAAGAGAAAATCTCGGAGACTCCGGGCGCGGGGCCTTCCATCGGCTCGGGTTCTCCTTTCCGCTCCGGCGCGGAGGAGGACTCTTCGCGCCCGAAAATCCGACGCAGCCAATTCACCTGGATGGCCCTTGGGCTCTCGCGATGGCTCTGTAATCGCGGACGATCGTCTTCTTCTCGACGACGAGGCTTTCCTCCAGTAATCCGCGCTTTTCTGTGAATGAGAGGAAGGATACCCCGGCTCCCGCCAAAGGATCAAGGCGCGGGGCGCATCGCCTCCGGTGGGAGGCGGCCGACTTGCGGGCCTTCGCCCGCCGGGGCATCGTGAGCCCTCCTTTGAGCCGAATGATGGCTCCTCCGGCAACCTGACCGGGCGAGGGCACTCCTTTCATCAGTGGACCAGGAAGGCGAGCATGCGAATCACCGGCGCAGCCACCTCAAGGAATCCGTACGGGGCGGGATCGCCCGTGACGGTCGAACTCTCCAAGCTCTTGGCCCGGGTGGCACTGGGCTGGTTTCTCCTCCACCAGGGCTGGGGCAAGGTCGTCCAGGAATGGGAGGGAGGTCCGGGCACGTTCTACCGGGGGAATCAGTTCCAGAACAACAACCCGGAATGGCTTCCTGCATTGATCGCAGCCCCGTACGGGCATGTGTTGCCCTGGGCTGAGCTGGCCTTCGGAGGGCTTCTGATGCTCGGAGTCGCCAATCGAATTTCGGCCGGGGTCTCCACCGTGATATTCCTGAGCATCCTCGTGGCTTGGCTCGACGCCGGGAACCTGCTTCCGCGGCACATGTTGATGATTTACACGCCCCTGGCCGCCTACTTCTACTTCGCCGGGCCGGGTCGCTACAGCCTCGACGCCATCCTCACCAGTGGCGGAAGGAGGTAGGGGAAGCAGATGTCGGCCGGGAAACCGTCGGTCGGAGGTGACTCGGTCTCCGAGTCTCCTCCAGAGGGTGCGGAGGTGGATGCCGACCGGCATCCGCTCCGCCGGCTCCTCAGATACGCACGGCCGTACCGGACCCGGATTTGGCTCGCGTCGACGTGCTCGGTCCTGAACAAGATCTTCGATCTGGGCCCGCCCGCCCTGATCGGGGCGGCGGTGGACGTCGTGATCCAGCAGGAGGAGTCGTTCCTCGCGCGCCTCGGCGTCGTCGACGTCTGGGATCAGCTTCTGGTCCTTTCTGCAGTCACCTTCGTGATCTGGGTGCTGGAATCCGCATTCCAGTACGCCTACGCCCTCCTCTGGAGAAACCTGGCGCAGACGATCCAGCACGACCTCAGGGTGGACGCCTACACCCATCTGCAGGCTCTCGGCCTCTCGTACCACGAGGAGCGCAGCACGGGCACCCTGATGGCGGTCCTGAACGACGACATCAACCAACTCGAGCGATTCCTTGACATCGGAGCCAACCAGATCCTCCAGGTCACGACGACGGTGGTGGTGATCGGCGCGGCCTTCCTGATGCTCGCTCCTTCGGTCGCGTGGATGGCCATCCTTCCCATGCCGCTCATTGTGTGGGGCTCGATCCGGTTTCAGAAGCTCCTGACCCCCTATTACAGGGAGGTCCGGGAGCGCGTGGGCATCCTGAACGGCCGTCTGGCGAACAACCTCGGGGGAATCACCACCATCAAGGCCTTTACCGCCGAGTCGTTCGAGACAGAGCAGGTCCGGAGGGAAAGTGCAGCCTACCGGGAAAGCAACCGACGCGCGATCCGGGTGAGCTCGGCCTTCGTTCCGATGATCCGGATCGTGATCCTGGTCGGATTCACGGCCATCCTCCTGTACGGGGGATGGGAGGCGGTGGAGGGCCGCCTGTCGGTAGGCACGTATAGCGTGCTGGTCTTCCTGACCCAGCGGTTGCTGTGGCCGTTGACCCGTCTGGGGGAGACGCTCGATCAGTATCAACGGGCGATGGCGTCCACGAATCGCGTGATGGGTCTCCTCGATACCCCCTTCGAGATCCATCCCGGGGCGGAGCCTCTCCCGAGGGATCGGGTGCGGGGAAGCCTCGAGATCCGGAGCGTGACCTTTGACTACGGGCGCGGGGAGCCTGCCCTCCGGGACGTTTCCCTCTCGATCCCCGCCGGGGCGACGGTGGGTGTGGTTGGATCGACCGGGTCGGGAAAGAGCACCCTGGTGAAGCTCCTGCTGCGTCTCTACGAGGTTCGAACGGGAGAGATTCTCCTCGACGGAACCCCGATCCGATCGCTCCGACTCGGCGATCTCCGGCGAGCCATCGGCCTGGTCAACCAGGACACATTCCTCTTCCACGGTACGATCCGGGAGAACATCGAGTACGGTAGTTGGGGGGCAAGTGAGGCGTCGATCCGAGAGGCCGCCCGGCTCGCGGAAGCCCACGACTTCATCTTGCAGTCACCGGACGGATACGGGACCGTGGTCGGAGAGCGCGGACAGAAGCTCTCGGGGGGGCAGAGGCAGCGGATCGCGATCGCACGCGCGATTCTGAAGGATCCACCGATCCTGGTGTTGGACGAAGCGACCAGCGCAGTCGACAACGAGACCGAAGCGGCCATCCAGCGATCGCTCGAGCGCATTTCCCGGGACCGGACGACCATTGCCATCGCGCATCGCCTCTCGACCGTGCGGCATGCCGACCGCATCTACGTGCTCGAACGGGGGTCGGTGGTAGAGGCCGGCCGTCACGAGGATCTCGTCGAGCGGGGTGGGGTGTACGCGGGCCTCTGGAGCGTGCAGACCGGAAGCGACGGCGATCGTCCCCGAACCGCGGCCACTTCGCGCTGAGAACGCCCAACGGACGCCTGGTGCCCGCGGCGCTGCGGGCGGT
>SLCK01000002.1 GCA_007125845.1 Gemmatimonadota bacterium | reverse complement strand
GATCTCCTGACCGTCCGGGGAGAGCACGAATTCGAGGAAGGCACGGGCCTGACCTGGCCGGTTGCTTCCCGACACGATACCGGCGACCTGAAGCATGGGCGGATGCAGTGCATCGTCGACGACGCGATGGGGGACCGATTCGCCGAACTCTCCTCTCACGAGGCTCAGGGCCACGATTCCGGCGTCGGCGTTTCCGGTGCGAACGAACTGGAGCGCGTGCGCCACGTTTTCTCCCATGACGATCCGTTCCCTGAGCTCTTCCCAGAGTCCGAGCGAGCGAAGGGCCTCGCGTGCCGCCCATCCGTACGGGGCGTGTTCGGGATTCGCAATCGCGATCGTGCGGAAGCGAGGATCGCGGAGCTCGGAAGGATGGGCCGGAGGATCGCTACCGGGCGGCGCTACCGCAGCGAGGCGGCCCACGGCGTAGATGCTTCGGGATCCGGGATCGATGCGCCCGGCGTCGATGAGGCCGTCAAGGAACGCGGCGTTGGCGGAGAAGAAGAGGTCGGCAGGGGCTCCGTGCCGGATCTGCGCGGAGAGGTTGCCCGTGGACCCCAGAACGAGCTCCACGCGCTCTCCCGTCCGCGATTCGTACAGGGGGACGAGCTCGTCGAACGCGGCCAGGAGATCGGATGCTCCGAGCACCAGTAACGATCCGGCGGACTCGTTTCCACGCTCCCCGCCGCCGCTCGCCTCTCCGGTGCCGCAACCCAGGGCGGACAGGGTCAGGCAGCAGATTACCGCCGCAGAAGACACGCGCAAGGCCGAGAGAGAGATTCGGGCCGGCGCCGACGTCAGGGCTTCGCTCATGCCGGCCGCCCCATCGACGTCACGTCGTATCCTCCGAGCGCTTCCACCTGACGCTGGAGCGCGGGTCGCGACAGCGTGCGCAGGAGCGCTTCGATGGCGGGGAGCTCCAGGAAGTGGTCCGGGACGATGAGCTCGTAGGGCTCTTCCACAAGGGGGAGCGTGTGGAGCCCGCGAGCCTCGCCCACCGCTCGAATGGCCACCGCAGCGTTGGCCGCCCCGGCCGCCACCGATCCGGCCACGGTCTCGTGGCCGTCAGCCGCCGTTTCGAAGAAGCCCCGAATCGCCCGACCCCGCAGGCCGCGCCGGGCCAGCTCCAATTCCAGCAGCATCCGGCTCCCGGATCCCGGCTCACGGTTCAGGAAACGCACCTCGGATCGCGTGAGGTCTTCGATGCCCCCGATGCCGAGAGGATTTCCTCGCTCGAGCAGGAGAGCCTGCTCCCAGACCGCGAAGGAGATACGCGAGGTGGTGAAGGAGACCGTGCGTTCCACCCACGGTCGGTTGTAGGTACCGGTGGCGTCATCCCACAGATGCACTCCGGCTACATGCACCACTCCGCGCTCGAGGGCCTCCAGCGCCGCCCGGCTACCGGCCGGGAGCCACAGCACCTCCAGATCGTGTTCTCTGCGCAAATGGTCGGCCACCAGGCCGAACGCCGGATCGCATCCCGCCACGACGAGGTCCGGCTCCGGGGGCTCCCAGGGAAGCGAGCGAACCCGAATTCGTCCGTCGGGGAGCGGTTCGCCATGTCCGTCGGCCGGGGTGCCACCATGCCCAGCAGCCGAGCCGAGGCCGTATGCGAAGCGTCGTCCGGTGACGCGGGCCATACGGACTCTCCCCGGAATCCCGGTACCGAGCCCCGATGCTTCGACCACCACGGTGTCGGGGGTCGTGTCGCGGAGGCGGAAGAGTTCGTCCACGGAGACCCCGAGGACCCGTGCGAGGCGAAGGGCGACCTCGGTGGACGGAACGCTTCGGCCGGCCTCGATGGCCGCGAGACTCTGACGAGTGATGCCGGCCTGGTCGCCGAGGCGGGACTGGGACCATCCGCGGGTCTGCCGCAGGTCGCGAACTCTCGAGTGAAGGGGGCTGGAGGTCATGTAAGAAATGGGCGCTATGCATTACAGAATGTCAAGTATGCTTGACATCCGGCGCGGAGCTCTCAAAGCCGGTGGGCAACTCTCACAGACGGCGGAACTCTCACTGATGGCGCGAAACTCTCAAGGCCCCGAGGCTCGGCTGGCGGATTGTGCCCGCCTGCCGCATCCGATCTGCCATGCACCTGGCTGACGGTGTCGATCGGCGGATCTTTCCCGGCGCAGCGGCCGGCTTCACGGCAGTTCGAACGGTTGTCGATGGGCCCGGCCTTACGACCGGTGCCCTCGACAGCGGCCCTTCACACCACCCCCTGGGCGATCATGGCGCCGGCCACCTTGCGAAAGCCGGCGATGTTGGCTCCATGAACCAGGTTGTCTGGATGCCCGAACTCGTCTGCCGTCTCGCTCACCATCGTGTGGATCGCAACCATGATTTCCTGGAGCCGGGAATCCACCTGGTCCGCGGACCATTGCTGCATGGCGGCATTCTGGCTCATCTCCAGCTGGCTGACGGCGACCCCTCCGGCATTGGCCGCCTTCCCGGGAGCGTAGGCGATCCCCGACCGGGCCAGGTGCGCCGCGGCCTCGGAGGTGGCCGGCATGTTCGCCCCTTCGCACACGCTCGTGCATCCGTTGTCGAGAAGCGTCCGCGCGTCGGAGAGGGTGAGTTCGTTCTGGGTCGCGCACGGGAAGGCGCTGTCGCAGGGAATGGTCCAGATGTGGTGCCCGTTCTCCGGATAGTCCGAGATCGGAACGAAGCGGGCGTCGGAGCGCTCTCGGGCGTAGGCTTCGAGCCCCTGTCGGTCCACCTCCTTGACCTGCCGCAGGAGGTCGAGGTCAATCCCGTCCTCTTGGTGGATCGTTCCTGTCGAATCGCTCACCGCAACCGGCTTTGCCCCGACCTCCTGAAGCTTCTCGACGGCATGGATGGCCACGTTGCCGGCTCCGGAGACAGTGCACACCCGGCCCTCCAGGCTTTCTCCCCGGGCCCGGAGCATCTCCTCTGCGAAGTACACGCAGCCGTATCCGGTCGCCTCCGTCCGTCCGAACGATCCTCCCCAGGAGAGGCCCTTCCCGGTCAGAACCCCATCGAATCGGTGGGTGAGGCGCTTGTATTGCCCGAAGAGGTAGCCGAGCTCCCGGGTGCCCACACCAATGTCTCCTGCGGGAACGTCGATTCTCGGACCGACGTGCTTGTGTAGCTCCGTCATGAAGGACTGGCAGAATCGCATGATCTCCCCGTCGGAGCGCCCTCTGGGGTCGAAGTTGGCGCCTCCCTTGCCTCCTCCCAGCGACAGGCCCGTGAGCGCATTCTTGAACACCTGCTCGAAGCCCAGGAACTTGATGATGCCCGCGTTGACCCCCTTGTGAAAGCGAAGGCCACCCTTCACCGGACCCAGCGTGGAGCTGAACTGGACCCGGTAGCCCTTGTTCACCTGGATCTTTCCTTCGTCATCCACCCAGGTCACCCGGAAGAAGATCTGGCGCTCGGGCTCGACGATACGCTCGATGATCCGCTGTTCGCGAAATCGAGGGTCCGAATCGAGGAGGGGACGAAGGGATCGCAGGACCTCGTCCACCGCCTGGAAGAACTCTTCCTGAGCGGGACTCGTGCTCTGGAGCGCGAGCAGGGTGTCTTCGGTGTAGGACATCGCGACTCTCGAGAAGTTACAGGTAGATTGATGGTGAGCTCAGCGCGCTGCCGGACGTGTTCTGGAAACGGGGTGCGTCCCATACCGCTCACGAGGTCTTCACCGCCAGCACGCACATCGGCTCCCCGGTTCGCGGACACCGAGGCTCGACCGGCAGCCCGAGAAGTTCCTCCGTGAACCCCGCCACGAATTGGCAGGCGCCCGGATAGCTTCGGGAATACTCGCCCAGGGGACAGGCAATGCCCAGGATCTCGCCATCGGTTCCCACCTGGCGGAAGCCCTCCCGGCCGCCCAACTCCTTCAGAAGCTCCATCGCCGTCTGGAAGCGGTCGCCGTCGATCCGATCCGGACTCGACTTCCGCCTCTCCAGGATCCGGCGTGCCAAGCGGGCTCCCGCGTCCCGCATCAGTCCGCTGTTTTCCTCTTCCCCGGCGCCGGCATCCAGGGCGGCAAAGATGCTCTCCAGGATCTGGATGCGGTGCCCCCGGAAGAGTGCCTCGCCCGCTTCAGTCAGCTCATAGGTCGTGGCCGGACGCCCTCTTCCCGGGCGAACCCCGGCTTCTCGGGCCAGCCCTTCCTGGAGGAGCCCGGCGAGCTGCTTGCGAACGCCGGGTCCCGAGAGCGAGAGAATCGTCGCGAGCTCGGGCACCGTCCGCGGTCGGGTTCGCAGACGTTCCATGATTGCGGCCGCGCTCGAATCCGGCGATGGACGCTTCGCCCCGGGTACGGGTGTCATGGATCCCTGGTCGGCAGGTACAGTTCGATGGCTCAGATAACTAAACCTAATGGTTGACAAAGCCACAGGGCACCCCGAGCTTCCGGGCAATGCGGCGCCCTCCGCCGCGGCCTCGAAGCACCGATCTGAGGTCCGAATCGATTACGTGGGAGAGGGGCCGGGGCATGTACACCCTCGTACGGCGCTTCATCAAGACCGGGATCGTCTTCCTCTTCGCCGGGCTCACGGTCGGAGCCTGGGTCCTGGTTCGCCGCGAGTTGTTCGGCATCATCCCGCATCCGCGTCTGGTGTCGGCACACACGCACGCGATCCAGCTCGGCTTCGTGATGTTCCTCATCCTCGGAGTGGCCCTCTGGCTCTTTCCACGGGCCGCGAAAGAGGACACGCGGTACACGCCGGAGCGCATCGAAGCCTCCTATTGGATCTTGACGATCGCGACAGCGGGAAGGTTCCTGGCCGACATCGCGCGAGCTCGATTGGACTTCGAGCCGCTCGCGTGGATCGTGGTGCTCGCCGGTCTCGGACAGGTGGCTGGACTGGGACTGTACTTCTGGACGATGTGGACCCGGATCCGGCCGGTGGGAAGTCACATTCGCGAGGCGAAGGGCGAGAAGTTCTGACGTGATCTCTGCCGCCGCACCGGCACGACGCGCCGAAGAGACGGCGCTGGTGAGCCCCTTTCCGGGGCCACGCTCAGCTTTCGGTGCGTCCGCGCGCACCCGAACTCTACATCGGAACAAGGAGGAAGCATGCAGATGCGTCGATTCCGCGAGGGTCATTCGTCCAGGACAAGGGCATGGACGTCCGTCTGCGTCCTGGGCGTGCTGGCCGTTCTGGTCGTCCTGGCGATTCGCTCCCCGCTCATGGCCGAGCGGCAGGCGCCGGCCGAGGCGGCCCAGCAGCTGAGCCTGATCACCGACACCCCGGACGAAGGCTTTGAGCTCGCACTCGTGCTGGCGCGTCGCGGGGTGACCTCCACCCAGCCGGACCGCGAAGTCCTCCAGTCCCTGCGGCCCGAATATTCGACGGACGCCGATGCGCTCATCGCCTCCTCACACGTGGTGGCCGTGCACTTCCGCACGATCGCGGAAGCGAACGACTTCTGGCGGTGAGAGTAGGACGGGTCGGTCGGCGGCGGTGGTGAATTGCGAGTTTCAAGGTTAGGTCGGGGAACCTGGCGAGCGCCCCGGGTCATTGATGTAAAGGGGACGAAAATTCTGACTGCCGCCGGAGAGCGCGATGATCGGTTCGGAAAGAGTACGAGCTCGGAGAGCCCGTGGATCGGCCGCAGGCGGCTTGATGAAGTCCTGCGTGATTGCACTGTTCGTGATGTCGTGCGAGCCGGCTCCTCAGGCGGACGCTCCAATGCCGGATGCCTCACACGAGGACGGTTCACCGGCCGAGACCGTTGCGCCACAGGATGGGCCGGCCCGTTTCGTCGCCGAAGCCATCGAGCGCCACGGAGGTTCCGTATACGAGAGGAGTCGGGTCCGCTTCACCTTCCGTGACTTCGAGTTCGAGATCGAGAGGGACGGCGGCCACTTCCGCTACGAACGTCGCTACGCCGATGATCAGGGGCGGCCGGTGGTCGAGATCATGGACAACGAGGGCACCCGCATGGAGGTGGGAGGTGAGCGAGTGGAGCTGGATCCGGAGGAGTTGCGCCGGGTCGAGACGGATGTCAACTCAGTCGTCTACTTCAGCTTTCTCCCCTTCCGGCTGCTCGAGCCCGCGGCCAACCACCGGGAGCTCGGGGAGACGGAGATCGAAGGAGAGCCCTACCGAATGATCGAGGTCACCTTCGATCCGGACGGAGGGGGCACCGACTGGCAGGATCGATTCGTGCACTGGATCCATCGAGACGAGAACACGCTCGACTATTTTGCCTATCGGTACCACCGGGACGGGGGAGGTGCCCGGTTCCGCCGTGCGGTCAATCGGCGCGAGGTGGGAGGGCTCCTGATCCAGGATTTCGAGAACTTCAGGGCGTTGCAGGAACCCGTTGCGGATATCGCAGAGTTTGGGCAGCTCCTCGAGGAAGGTGGGTTGGAGCTCCTCTCCCTTCTGGTGCTTGAAGACGTTCAGGTCATGCCCTTACGGTAGGTTTCCCTGCAAGCCATTCTTCGGGAGCGCGCCAGTACGGCCCGGGCTCAATTCTCGGAAAATCCCGTGTTGCGCAACGATTGGAGGACCCGCTCCTCGAGCCCGTCGGGCGCCCCTTGCTCCTTCGTCGCGCGCGTCAGCGCCTCGCGAAAGGCACGTTCGAAACGGAGGCGAGGGTAGCAGCGGGCGCAGGTCTCGAGGTGGCTTCCGACCTGATCCGCCAGCTCAGGATCCAGTTCACCGTCCAGCCACTCGAAGATTCGCTCCGCGGCTTCCTGACAGGTGAGGGCTTCAGGGCCGGACTCGGCCGGTCGCCCCCTTCTGAGGCGGGCAAGGAGCCGCCGCAGGTCGTCGGTCCAGGTCATTGGTTTGCATCCTCTTCGCGGATTTCCCGCGAGCGCTCGTCGGGCACGATGCCCGAAGAAACGGCGTACTCGTACAGTTCCTCCTGCAGCCGCTTCCGCCCGCGGAAGAGCCGGCTCTTCACCGTGCCTACCGGAAGCTCCAGCACCTCGGCGATCTCGTTGTACGAGAGGTCCTCCACATCCGACAGCACGACGGCCTCCCGGAACTCCTCGGGCAGGTTTTCGATGGCCCGGACCACCTCGTCGTCCACGATCTCTCGCCAGAAAGCCCCCTCGGGATCGTGTTGGCGCGCCGTTGCAAATATCCCGGGCTCTCGAGAGATCCTACGCGGATCCTCCTCCTTCACTTCGGAGACGATCTCACGGTGACGCCGGCTTCGTTCCTCACGTCGCAGAAAGAGGTTCCGACATATGGTGAACAGCCAGCTCTTCACTCGGGTTCCCGGCGTAAAGGTTTCCCAGCTCTGGTAGGCGCGCAGGAAGGTGTCCTGAGTCAGGTCCTCGGCCCGGTCTCGATCGCGCGTGAGACGCAACGCGAACCGATAGATCGCATCCAGTTGCGGCAGCGCCTCTTCCCTGAAGGTGCGGTCCCGCGACGTGCCGGAGGTCACTCGGCGCACCTCGCCTCCAAGCTCTTATGAGGCGGCCCCGGGCGGGTCGCGTCAGGCGTGGGGCAGCCACTCAACAACATGCCGTCCTGCCGGCTCCGGATTCTGGGTCGACGGTGCGCCCTGGCTCGCAGCCGAAGAGCCCGTAGTGCACGCAGCGGTCTCCGGCCACATCGAAGTGCCGGGCGTACCGAGTACGCGAGAGCATGTTGGCTGTGTTCCCGCAGACGGTCTGCGGCCGCCCGGCTTCGAAGCGGTGATGGTCGTCGAGCTCGAACGCGTGTGGGTGTCCCTCGATCGTTCCGAGGTAGGTCGCCACCTGGCCGTAGTCCTCGCACCTGTCCTCCAGCTCGAGCTTGAAAGCGCTGAACGTCCTCGATGTGAACTCGACCATCCCGATCTTGCACTCGATTTCGGGGTCGATGAGCTCGACCGGGGATCCCGCAAGCTGCCGAACATCTGCACAGCCGACCTCGGCGAGGAGCCTCCGGAAGTCCTCGATGTACATCGCTCCAGCCAGGCATTCCCCGATCAGCACCGGGTCCTCTCGAAGCTCAGCGGGAATCCTCCGGTCGGCGAAGACGTCCGAGAAATGAAGCTCCCCGCCGGGTCGCAGGACGCGGAAGACCTCGGCCAAGAGGCGCGGCTTGTCGGGCGAGAGGTTGAAGACGCAGTTCGAGACCACGGCGTCGACGGAATCGTCTGCGATTCCCAGAGCGGCCAGGTCCTCCATGTAGCCCTCGAGAAACTCCACATTCGACGCTTCGAAGTCGAACCGCTCTACGTGCCAGTCGCGGTACGTCCGCGCCACCTCGAGCTGCTCGGGCGTCATGTCCACGCCGATGACGCGGCCGTCCTCTCCAACCAATCGGGAGAGCAGGTAGGCATCTCGCCCCGTCCCGCAACCCAGGTCGAGTACCGTTGCTCCCTCGAGAGCCGAAGGAATCGGTGCGCCACAGCCGTAGAAGCGGGCTCGGACTTCGGGGTGGATGTCTGCGATGAGCGCTCGAAGTCGCGTGGGCAGGGAGTCCGGTGTGCAGCAGGCACCGGTCTTCAGGTCGTCGCTGGTGCCCAGCACTTCCCCGTAGTACCGCCGGATCTCGTCTCTCGAACGGTCCGCCAACGTCAAGGTGCTGGTCATCGAACTCCTTCGGCCACAGTCCGGCGAGCCGAGTCGCTCACCGCGGCAGTCTCGACCTCATTCACGGAGTTCCCCTTCAGGAGCAAGTAGACGAGGATCAGAAGCAATGTGGTCTGAAACTGCATTCCGCCCATCGGATGCGTCTCGGTCGCCATGAAATGCCACTGTCCCCAGTGCACCATGAAGATCGCCCCGAGCATGACGGGGATGATCATGAGCGCGCCCAGCCGGGTCATCCAGTCCTTCATGAATCCGCCCAGAAAGACGAGCAGCCCCCCACCGGCTTCGGCGACGGCCACGCCGAGCGCCAGAACCAGAGGAAGCTCCGTCATGGCCGCGAACCCCTGCAGGTTGCCGAGCTTGTCCACCCCATGATAGAGAAAGACGCTTAGGATGGCCACACGGAGCGTCCAGTGCGCATGGCGAGCGAGTGGTGTGAGTGCCTGTTGCATGGGTTGGCCTCCTTGGCCTTCGGGTGCAAGTCCCTTCGCTTTCGCCTACACACGGGGAATCCGTCACACTGCTCCGGGGTTCCGCAGTGGAGCCGGCACAGCCGTGGAGCCGGTGGTGGTGAAGGGCGGGGGCGCGATTTCTGCGCCCCGCGGATCTCCCGCCCGGACTCACCTCCGGGCCGCGAGGCCCTGCGCCACGTCGAGGAGCTCATCGGACGGGAGATCGCTCACCAGGGCTTGCTCGAAGCCGTCCGACCGCCACGTGACGACCGACGGGTAGGAGCTCTCTCCTGACCACTCCGCAGGCGCCGCCTCGGAAAGCGCGGGTTCCGCTTCGTTGCCGTTTCGCATCGGAATCAGGTAGTGATAGAGGACCCGCCCATCGCGTTTGTAGAGGACGACGGCGCCGCGGACTCCCTCGAGGATGCAGACCTCCGCACCCGCCAGGTCCAAGCCGGGAAAGGACAGAGGCGTGCCGATGGATGTGCCGAACTCGCGCGCCAGAAATCGCTGGACCTCCGCTGGATCCGACGTTTCAATGTGCTCGGCCTGTGCCGCTCTCCTCAGGAAGTCTTCCGCGAAGGCGGAACCGGCCTGCTGGACGGGGATCGCCACGTCACCGGATCCCTCTCGGAGGGCCGGAAAGGGGTCTGCGAGGATGAGCACACCGGCGGCGAGCGCGATTGCAGCCGATACCAGTCCCGCCGGTAGGTACCGCCGACCCTCATTCCGCCCAATCTCGGCGGTCTGGCTCGTGGATGGTGTCGGTCCGGATCGGAGTCGCTCCCGGGCAAGCGCATCGAAGACCCTCTCTCGCACCTCGGGCGGGGCGACGACGCGCCGAGCGCTCCGAAGCCGCTCGAGGAGCAGGGAGTCGAACGCCAGGTAGTCGCGGCAGCTCTCACACTCATTCACGTGGCGGCGGGCTTCCAGAACCCGATCCTCGACCAGCCTGGGCGCCTCCGGCGGCCACAACTGATCCCTCGCCTCTTCGCACCTCATGGGACGGCTCCCGCTGCGCCCTCGCCGTCCGCTTCCGAACGTGCAAGGGCGACTACGATCATCCGGTGGCTCTCTCGGATCCGCCTCGCGATGTGACTCCTGGGCTCTCCCAGGATCTCGGCGATCGCTCGGTACCTGCGTCTCTCCACCACCGCGAACCAGAAGGCGATCCGGTGGCGGTGTGGAAGGGACACGGCCACCTCGGCGAGATTCTGGACATCGATCTTCGAGGGGAGGGAAGCAGATCGCGGATCGGCGTCGCGCCGCTTCCCGTCGTCGATGAGCGAATCGGACCGTTCGGCGAAGGAGAACGCGGAGTTTGACGCGGGTTCCCCAGCGAGAAGCCGGCGGGCCAGGCAATCGAGGAGCCACGAGCTGGACTCGTCCGGCTCCGCCACCAGCGCCGCGTACTCGCGGTGAGCCTGCAGCACCGTCGTCGTCACGAGGCGCTCCGCGGACTGAGGACTGCCTCCCACGAGGAAGAGAGCGGCCCTGTAGAGGCGATCCAGCTCAAATCCGACCAGCTCTTCGAAGGAACGTCGCATCGTCACAGGGGCGACAGGGTCACGGCGTCACACCGCTTGATCGGCGGCCGCGCGGGTCTCCGGAGTGGTGGCGCGGCCTCGCCTCGCGTCCAACACGAGCGTTTCCTGGTCTCGAAAGGCGATCAGGACGAGGCAGCCGGCCGCGATGATCAGGGAGGGAAAGAAGAGCACGTTCGTGCCCTCGAGGACCCATCCCCAGGGGTCCACAATAGACCGCCAAACGCTGAGCATGGACCCGACGTTGATGAGCAGGATCACCGGATCGACGATCCAGCGGAAGAGCCCCACCATGGCCAGGAGCGCCACGCCGACCTGAGCGATACCGACCACGGGCATCAGCGACTCCATGCTCAGGAGTCCAAGGTAGAAGTTGTCCGAGATCCGAATCGCGTGCTCGACGTCGACTATCTTGTCGAGCCCCCAGAGGAGCACGAGGAGCGCGATGGAGACACGGAGCGCCAACATGGAGATCGCCTTCATCCTACCCCCTCAATGGTATGGGCCTGCTTTAGCCGAGTATGTGCGCCGCCGCTATCTCCCGGGCTACGCCGATGGTACTGGCCGATCTTACTGCACAATGCATGGGACCAGCCCGGAGTTCCCCGATGGGCTCCCAGCTCCTCTCATGGAAGCTCCCCGGCGAGCTTCTCCAACACGTCCGGGTCCGTGCGATCGAGGATCAACTTGAGGGCGAGGAGGAGGAGACCAAAGGAAAGGGGGATCAGAACCTGGAACACTCCGATCACGAGGGAAGAGGCCTGGAGTCCGAGCACCAGAAGGACGGCCGGAGCGCAGCAGGCACTTCCGGCCAGCAGGGCGGGGAGCGAGGCGAGCACACCCGTCGACCGATTGAACGCGCACGCCTGGGGCCTGCGGATGGCGATGTAGGTGACGAGGAAGTTGAGGCCGGCCAGCAGGGAAAGTGCGGTCCCCATCAGGATGTTGAGCGGAGAGACGAGGACCGTGAAGCCGGGAAGCGTAAGCTGAGCAATGGGCTCGAACGTGTGAATTCCCGTGCGCTCGAACATCCGACTCCAGTCGGCGGTGAGAAAGGCGACGCCTCGTCCCCCGCGGGAGATGTCCTGAAGCGCCGCGAGGAAGAGGAGGAGGTAGGCGCCGGCGATGCCGGCGGCGATCCAGCGGTGGGTCCGCACCCGGAGGATCGCGACGAGCTTGCGTACCGTGCCCACGATATCGGCTCCTGAAGGCCGCTCAGGGGTGCTCGCTGTTCGGGTAGAAGGCGTACCAGGCAAAATGGAACGCTTCGACCGAAACCAGCCGTTCGAGCGGGAGTCCCTCGGCGGAGTAGGTCTCGTCCTCCACTCCGTACATGCCCGGTTCCGCCGCCTCGATCTGGCCGGTGCCCGAGTCGACCGCGTAGATGTAGCCCGTATCGAGGTCGGGATCGTAGACCGCGACGAAGTGATCGGTGCGCTGGACGCCCTCCTCGGCGAGCTCGGAGAGGATGAAGTACGCGCTCCGCTCCGCCGTTCGCGCTCCCACGACCATCTCCTTTGCGTGGTGATCCCCGGACTGATGCATCAGGGGGAAGATGGTTGCGTCTTGTGCGTAATAGCCGCCCAGCGGGATGTACGTGCCGTAAGGGTCCCGCGCGTAATTTCGAAGATACCCCGTCTGTTCGCTCAGTACCCGGGTGTCGGGGTGGGCCGTGCGCCAGCGGTCCCACGTCGTCCAGACGAGCTCGACCTCGTCCAGGGTCCGTCCCCGGTGCTCCCCAGTGATTCCCGTGGCCGAAATCTGTGAAAAGTAGCTGCGGGTCTCGCGGTCGAAGAGGACGAGGTTGCTGTTGAGGAGCTGTCCGGAGACTCCGAGCGTCGTGTCTCCGCGCTTGAAGCCCTGAGCCGTCGCAGTGAGCGGGCAATAGGTGATCGCGACGTTCAACCCGCCCACACGATCGTTGACGATCTCGTGGTGGACCAGAACGAGGTGGGGGTAGGCCCGCACTTCTCCCTCGTGGTGGAACCCGATCACCATCTCGCCGGGGTCGAGCTCCGCCTCAGAGGCTTCGATAAACACCGGATCGTCGATCGCCGGAATTCCGTCCGGAGGCGGTCCCCCAGACATCATGAAGTCGACGTACTCATCGATCTCGTCGGTGAGGAGGTATCCGGTTTCGGAGAAGGGCAAAGTCGGATCCTCCCCGTGGCTGAAGGCGGAGGGGGCCCGCATGGCGGCGAGCGTCGCGACGGCGACGAGCGACACCGCTCCGACAAGCTTCATCCTCCGATTCATCGTCGCTCCCGTGCTCAGAACGTGACGATCTCGTAGCCCTCCGCGATTCTCGTGCGGAGGCTGGGGTGTCCCTCGAATTCGCTCAGGAAGGGTATTTCGGCTGCGCGGACCTCGTCGGTTACCTCGAAGGCGCCCACGCAGAACTCGCAGGCTCCGGCAACCCTGTCCTTCACGGCCAGGAAGACCTTGTGGAGCTTGTGCTCCGGATCGTTCAGCTCGGGGATCCAGGAGACGCCGGCGCCGTCGAAGACGAGCTCGACGTCGTCACCGGCCTCCTTCGCTTCCTTGACCAGCGCCAGCGCGTTCAGGGCGCGCGCCAGGTCTGAGTGCAGTTCGGTTCCGGCCAGCAGCACTACGGAAATCTTGGCCATCTTGCGTTGTTCCTCCCGGTGTTCGGTTTGCGTGAGTTCCTCCGTTCAACGGACCCAATGCGTGGGCGCACATGGGGGTTCCCGCGGCCGCCCGGTTGCTCGGCCTGCCAGAATCCGCCAGTGTCTCTCCGCTCTCGCGGGCCGATCCCCGGCCTACAAGCGGTCCTCGAGCTCGGGGCGACATGTCGACGGAGATGGCGATCGCCGCTCAGTTCCTCCTCGTCCTTCTGGGAGGGGCGCTCGGCGGCTTGGCGCGGCACTGGGTGTCGGGCGCGGTAGCGAGGAGGTTCGGCCAGACGTTCCCATGGGGGACCCTTACAGTGAACGTGTCCGGGGCCCTCACTCTCGGTCTCCTCGGAGGGGCTGCGCTCGTGGGAGGTGTTCCGGCCGCGTCTCCGGGCTGGGCTTTCTTCGCGGTCGGCGTGCTCGGCAGCTACACGACCGTCTCCTCGTTTTCGCTGCAGACTTTCGAGCTGGCACGGGGAGGTGAGCTGCGCGCCGCGCTCGCGAACCTGGCCTATTCCTTCGTGCTCTGCCTTGCCGCCGCCGCGGGGGGCTTCTTCGTGGCCTTCAGGCTCCTCGGTGGAGCGGGTACCCTGGGTGCCTTTGGCGCACTCGCCGGCGCCGTGATCGAGGGGGGCTGACGTTGGTTTCCTCGACCCCGCTCGTCTACGCCGCCGTTGCGCTCGGGAGCGGACTTGGAGCGGCGTCTCGCTTCGGCATCTCACTCATCTTTCTCCACAGCGTCCCAGGGGCCGTCCCGTGGGCGACTCTCGCGGTGAATGTGGTCGGCTCCTTCGCAATCGGATTCTTCCAGACGATCACGGGCCCCGAGGGGAGGGTGCTCGCTCGCCCCGCGACCCGGCAATTCGCGATGGCGGGCTTCTGTGGTGGCCTGACGACCTTCTCGGTCTTCAGCTTGGAAACCGTGGTGCTGGTTTCCGACGGAGCGATCCGGCTTGCTGCGCTGAACGTGATTGCCTCGTTCCTGCTCTGGGTGCCTGCGGCGGCGGTCGGGCACCTTGTCGCACGCAACCTGAACCGGCTTCGATGAGAAGCATTCCATGAAGAGATATGAAGAGGGCGTCCTCCCGCGCGTCGAGCCGGCTCCACACGGCGAAGATCCTTCGCCTCTCGGAGGATCTCCCGATGGTGATCGAGATCGTCGACTCGATGGAGCGCATCGAACCGCTTCTCGACGCCCTCGGGCCCATGATGACGAGTGGCCTGGTGACGCTCGAAGCGGTGCGCGTCGTGCGCTACGGGGAGGGGCCGGGCCTGGATCGAAGTTAGTCTGACTTTCCGGCGCGCGAGTCCACTTTCCTCAGGAAGAGAATCGACACTCCCACGAGCGCCAGGAGGGCGAGGAGAACGGTCCGGTAGTCCCCGCTTGCCGCGTAGAGCAGGCTGCCGCCGACCGGGGCTGCCGCGCGACTGAGCGCCACGGGAAGGGCCAGGGCGCCGCTCAACGTTCCGTAGGACGCGGACCCATAGAGCTCGGCGATGAGGGCGCCGCGGGCCGGGGTGAGGACCCCCGCGCCGGCCCCGAAGAGGACGATGAAGGACCAGATTCCGACGGAGTTGGGCAGGGCCGTGTGGACGAGCAGCCCCACGCCCATCATGGCGAGCACTCCACCGGAGACGCCGACTGCGGACCGGCGGTCCATCCGGGGTGCGATGAGGAGGCGCCCCGGGAGTGCCATCAGACCCAGGACCCCCATCAGCGTACCGGCGACGGGGAGACTGTAGCCGCGCTCGAGGAGGAGGGGGATGAAGTGGATTGCGATCGCCGTGCTCACGGCGGCGGACATCCCGAAGGAAGCCGCGAGCCAGGCAAAGGAGCCGCGGGAGGCTGCGGGCGGTGAGGTCGGTGGAGGATCACGGGGGAGAGCGGCGTCGGAAGGGGAGGGCAGCGTGGGCGCCAAATGGTCTCCGTCCGTGCCCAGCCCGACCTCTTCCGGAGCATTCCGGGTGAGCAGGCCGTGGATCGGGAGCGTGACCCCCGCCAGGACTCCCCCCAGGACGAGGAGGGTCGGACGCCAGCCATGGACCTCGACCAGGAGAGACGCCAGCGGGACGAAGATGATGCTGGAAAGCCCACCGACCACCGTGAGGACAGTCAGCGCCCGGCCTCGGAAGCGGGAGAACCACCGGGCCGCCACTGCGAAGGCGGGCTCGTAGAAGGTTGTCGCCATGGCCAGGCCCATGAGACCCGCCGCGAGGTAGAAGCCACCCACACTGGCGGTCTGCGACCAGAGGACGAGTGCGAGAGTGCCCATCAGGGTGCCCGACACCATGACTGCGCGAGGCCCGATCCGATCGACCGCGATTCCCGCGGGCACAGCCGCGAGCCCCGCTATGAGGGTGGCCAGGGAGAAAGCGCCGGTGATCGTGGCCTGGGACCATCCCAGCTCCGCGGACATCGGGTCGATGAAGACGGGGAAGGCGTACGAGAGCACCCCGTAGGCCACGGCCACCGTGACGCCAAGGCCGCCGGCGATCCACCATCCTCGGAACCCTGGGCCCGGAGCCTCGGCCTCCGGCACGTGCGGCACGTCCACTCCGGTTGGCCTCACCCGCAGCACGCCGGGGAGCCAGGCGAGACCACCGCCGGGGCATCTGCGGCAACGAGATCCGTGGAGCACACGCCCGTCGCGGGGAGGGTGAGACGGACGTCTCGAGCGGCTTCGAGGTCGCCTGTGAGGGCGGCCACCACCGATCGCACCTGCTCGTAGCCGGTTAGCAAGAGGAAGGTGGGGGCGCGGCCGTAGCTCTTCATGCCCACGACGTACACGTCAGGATCGGGGTGCGCGAGCTCCTCGAACCCGTGCGGGTAGACGGTCCCGCAACTGTGGCGGTTGGGATCGATGAGCGGCGCCAGCCGCACCGGGGCTTCGAGCCAGGGGTCGAGCTCGATTCGCAGTTCCCGGAGGAGGTCTAGATCCGGACGGAAACCGGTAGTGGCTATGATCTCGTCCACGGGACCCGCGGCCCGGTCACCCTCGCCCAGGACCTGGAGCCTCCCATCGTGTGCGGACCTGACTCCTTCGGCCCGGAATCCTGTCAGGAAGGTCACCTGCTCGTCCTCCACAAGAGCGCGAAGGCGGGCGCCGAGATTTCCACGGGCCGGGAGAGCGTCCCGTTCCCCGCCGCCAAACATGAGAACCGGATCCTCCCGGCGGATCGCCCAGAGGACGTCGGTCTTCTCTCCTGCGTTTCCTCGCCCGGATCTCGAGAGCCTCACCAGGTCCTGGATCACGTTGAAGGCCGAGTGTCCGCTTCCGAGCACCAAGACGCGTCGGCCCTCATAGCGGGGGCGGTGCTTGGCGAGCACGTCGGGGATGGAGTAGCGGATGCGGTCTGCATGCTCGAGCTCACCTTCCGCCAGAAGGCCTCCGGCGCCGATCGGATTCGGCCGGGTCCATGTTCCCGAGGCGTCGATGACCGCGCGGGCGAGGTGCCGCTCCGTCTCGCCTCGCGAGGTGCGGACCACGATCTCAAAGGGTGCCTCGGCCCGGCCCTCGCTCTTCACTTTGTCCATCCCCTTCCGGGAAACGCCCACCACCCTTCTCCCGAAGCGGAGGTGGGGTCGGAGGTCCGGGTGCGCGGCCAGGGGCTCCAGGTAGCGCTCGACGAACTCGGCGCCGGTGGGCAGTCGCTCCTCGGGTGGAGGCTGCCAGGCCGTTCCCCCGAGGAGCTTTCTGGCGACGGAGTCGATGAGGAACCCCCAGGGAGTGAAGAGGCGCACATGGCCCCATTCCCTGATGCTGGTGCCGGCCGAGGGACCGGCCTCGAAGAGGAGGGGCCGCGCCCCGGCGGACTCGAGATGGGCGGCGGCGGCGAGTCCCACCGGGCCGCCTCCGAGGACGGCCACCGGGAGGACGGAGCCGGAGGGCTCGGGGGAGGGATGGCGATCGGTGTGGGTCATGGTGGCCTCCTGGGTTGGCACTTGCAACCAAAGGGTCGAAACGATAGGGTTCGTGGGATCAAGGGGTCAGCCGCTCCCGCAGCCCGAGCCGACAGGTAGGCTCTCGGGGTCGTCATCCCGTACCGGAGCAGCTCCCCGATTCGGGGTTCAAGCTCGAGGCCCGTGCCCGGGCGAGCTTTCGGATCAGGGTGGCCATGGCCTGTCGGACCTCGGAGTCGAAGTCGGCAAGGAGCCGGGACTCGCGGGCGAGCATGTCGGCTTCGATGGTCGCGACGAGCTCCCGACCATCCTGCGTGGCTGCGACTCGGTGCGCTCGGCGATCCTCCGGATCCGGGGTGCGCGAGGCGTAGCCCTTTCGTTCGAGCGCGGCGACGACGCGGCTCGTGGTACTCTTGTCCAGGTAGAGTGCGGCCGCGATCTCCTTCTGGCTGACCGGGCCCTCCTCCACGAGGTGCTCCAGGGCGTGGCACTGGGTCACGGAGACGTCGTGGCAGCAAATCCGGTCCCGGTCACGGAACTGGTAGACCCGAAGGAGCGCCTTCACGGCCTCGTGCACGTTGGCGGTGTCGCGCTCGAGCTCGAGGTCGGAATGGGTCCCGGATCGCTCGAGTGCTTGTGGGGCGGGGAAGGGCACGTTTCGTCGGTCCGGAGTAAGCTGCGGAGGCGTGTGGAGCTGGAAGCGTCGAGCTCAGAGCGTTGGGGGGATGTGGTTGTTATATGCAACCATAGTGTGCGCTCTCAGAGACGTCAAGGAGAGGAGGAGGGATGGCGGACCTCGCTTGGAAGAGAGTCGGCCCCGTCAGTCCGTGCGGGGAGTGCCTCGCGATGGCCTCAACGCTTTCGCCCCACCCCAAGCACTGCTGGCATTGGTAGCTCCACCACCCCCTCTTCCGTCCGGTATCGCCCCGCCGTCTCCCGGATCGCCGCCCGGATCGCGCTCAGCGCCTCCGAGGTCTGACTTCGCAGCAGCCCGGCTGTCCGCACCGTCCCACCCAGCATCGCCTCGTAGAGCGCCTCGGACGACGGAAGTCGCCATGTCTGGGGCACCCTCCGCACCTCGCCATCCACGAATCCGGCCGCCTCCATTGCCCGGATGCACTCGTCGGGATCGCTGAACCGGAAGAAGGGTGGACCCGGAGGAAGGGGCACCTCTGCGCGCCCGTACGCCTCCACCGCCTGCAGCACGATCCCGAAGCCGACCGTTTCCTCCGGGGGAGCCCACACCGTGAACGCGCAGCGGCCGGCGGGCGCGAGTACCCGGTGCGCTTCCTCGAGCGCCCGGTCGGGATCTGAAAGGTGAAGGAGGCCGAAGCTGATGATCACCGCATTGAAGCTGTGTGCGGGGAAGGGGAGCGCTTCGGCCTCCCCCTCGCGAAACTCCACCCGCGGATTCCGCCGCCGAGCGTGTTCGACCATGGACGCCGAGAAGTCGAGGCCCACCACCTCGGCTCCCCTGGAGGCCGCCGCCCCCGCGACGTAGCCCGGCCCCGTCGCGACGTCGAGCACCCGGGTCCCACTCCCGACATTCGCCGCGTCCAGGAGAGGGTGCACCGACTGCGACGTGAGCTCCCTGAAGGCGTCGTCGTAGTGCGTAGGGATGGACTCCCAGCCCGCGTGCTCGAAGTCGCGGAACGAGCTCGGGCGCGAGGCGCCGTCTCTGTCTGGCGTCATGGGTCCTCTTGCTCCCATTCTCTCCGCTCGTAGGCGCTGACGAATGCCGCTCCCTCGACTGGGCCGCCGGCCGCCATCAGAACGCCTCCCCGATCGTGGCGTAGACTCCGTTTCCCCTGCGTCCCACCGCGAAGTCCACTCGAATCGGAGCTCCTTCCTCGCCCAGCCGGAATCGCAGCCCCGCTCCGGCCGAGAGCTCGGCCTTCCCGGAGAAGACGTCTTCCAGCCGAGGTCCCACCTGTCCGACCTCGCCGAAGACTGCGCCGCCCAGCCGCCACCAGATCGGAAAGCGCACCTCCCCCTGCAGGGCTCCCGCGAAGCGGTCGCGGATCCGCCCCTCGTAGTACCCCCGCAACCGCTCGCTTCCACCGAGGCCGGGGAGCAGGAGGACGGGAACCTCGCCTCCCGATGCCTCGAGCGCGGCGCGGTAGGCCACCGTGCTCCTCGAGGCCAGGGGAAGGAAGCGGCGGGCCTCCAGGAGGGCGCCGTGGTAGCCGCTGGTGCCGAGCGCCTCCGGGTGGACGAGCCCCGAGGCCTCAAGATACACGCCCCTCCGGGGCCGAAGGACGTCGTCGCGGGTGTCATAGGTGGCGAGGGCCCCGATCCCGAGCCACCGCCCACCGTCAGCCCCGATGAGATCTCCGCCGGCAAGGACACCCCCCTCCTCCGTCTCGATCATCCGCTCCCAGCGGAAGGTGGCCTGGGGCCCCAGACGCAGGCCGGGGCGCACCTGCCGCTGGAGGCGGAGCTCCGTCTCCACGAAGCGCGAGGTGTAGGCCTCCTCGGCCTCGTCGGGCGTGCCGGGGCCGACTCCGAAGAACCTGTCGGGGAAGTGCTCGAAGCGGACCTGGGCATCGACTCGGCTTCCTCCGCGCCTGTGAAGCTCCCAGAGGACCTCGAGGGAGAGCTGACGCTCCACGGTGACCATCGCTGCCGTGAGCAGGCTGGACGGCGGCACCTCGGGCGCGAGCCGCCGGTAGCCCGCCGCCGCGGCGCCTCCCCCCAGACCTGTCTCGGGGGTGTAGAGGAGAAAGGGGAGGAGGATGCGGTCGGTGGCCGCGCGCGCTGCCTCCTGCCCGTTCGGGTACGCTCCGGCCGGGGCGGGGGAGGGGAGCACCCAGGTCTCGTCCCTCACCCGTAGCAACTCCGACGCAAAGCGCTCGGGTTCGGCCAGAAATGGGGTGTGGGCGGAGTCCTCGAAGACCACCACCTCCGCGCCGGCGGGGGCGTCCAACGCCGCCGCGTAGGCCTCGACCAGAGCCGGCGGCGTGTTGTAGTCCCTTCGGCCCATGAAGAAATAGGCGGGCACTTCGACCCGGGGCACCTGCTCGAAGGCGTCGTGCTCCCGGTAGGTCGGCGAGTCCCACATGGGCCCGCTCCCACGGCGGGCGCCTCGCACCCAGCGCGAGACGTCAAGGAGGCTGTATTCGGGAGCGCGGAGGGCCGACCATGCCAGGCGGGTGAAGCCCACGTCCATGCTTCCGCCTTCGCCGTCCACCATTCGCTGAAACCGGACGTAGTCGCCGTGGTCCGCGTACGGCGGCAGGCCCAATGCCTCGAGCCGCTCGAGCTCGGAGGTTCGGCCATCCTCCCGGAACCGCTCGGCGAGCCACTCCCGGGCGATCCGGGTGCCCTGCTCCTGGTTCACGAGCTGGGAGACGCCGATGTACGCCCGGTAGAGCTCCGGTTGACGGGCCACGAGCCGGAGTCCGAGCTGGGTGCCCCACGAGTGCCCCATGAGATAGATCCGGTCCTGCCCGAAGCGCTCCCTCAGGTGCAGGGTGAGCTCGTAGGCGTCTTCGAGGAAGCGCTCGAAGGTCATGGTCTCCTCGTCGAACCCCCGGTGGTTAGACTTTCCCGCGCCTCGTTGATCCCAGGTCACCACCACGAAGTGATCCTCCAGGGTTCGGTTGTAGCGGGGGACCACGGGCATCTCGGCGGCTCCAGGACCCCCGTGGAGCCTGAGGAGAACGGGATTGGTCGTGTCCGCGCCGCGGAGGAGCACCCACTGCTCCATCCCTCCCAGCTCCACCTTCTCCAGGGAGGCGATGCTTCCGGGAAGAGGGCGTCCGTCGGGTCCCTGGATGGCGGGCGTGTGGGCCAGGCACCCGGACACTGCGGCGGCAAGGACGAGGGTGCACGTCTGGCGCATGAGAAGGGCGCCGATCAGGCAGGTGTCGTTGCGAGCCATCTGCCTTCCTTGCCCGCGGGAGCGGAGCTCTGCCTCGGGGGCGACGGCCACAGCGGCGGGATCGAAGGTCGATTCGCTCACGGTCGCTGCATTCTGCTCAATGGGGGGGAGCTGCGCCCTCGAGGAAGCCGGTCACGGGGCCGAGGAAGGCTTCCGGGTCCATGTCCATCGCGACGTGCTGCTGTCCGGCCAGGACGGCGATCCAGCTCCGGGGGAGCAGGCCCGCGAGCTTCACCGACGCGTTCCGGAAGACCGACGGACTGTCGCCTCCCAGGAGGAGGAGGGTGGGCGTGCGGTGGCTCTCGAAACGCCCCGCAGCGATGCGGTAAGCTTCCTCCGCGGCGAGCTCCCGGGGAATCGTGTGCGCGAGCCCGATCCGTACCCGCCAAGCCGGAAGCTTCCGGTACCGTTCGAGCTCGTGCTGGGGCATGCGCACGACCTTTCTGAAGAACACCTCGAGCGCCGCTTCGCGTTCTCCGGCCTCCAGCCAATCGTTCATCTGCTGCAATGCTTCCGGAGGGTATTCCTCGCTTCCCTCGGACATGGGGGGCTCGTAGAGCACGAGTCTGCGTATCTTCTCTGTGAGGAGGGAGGCCTCAAGGGCGCATAGCGCCCCGTAGGAGTGCCCGAGCACGTCGACGGGCTCTCCGATGGCGTCTATGACGGCGGCCACGTCCTCGAACTCGCGCTCGATCGCGTATGGCTCGGCGTCGCCGCTCCCGCCGCGTCCCCGCCGGTCCATCCCATAGACCGTGAAGTGCGCCTCCAGGGCAGGGGAGATTCCGGACCAGCGAGTGTGGTCGGCCGTGGTGCCGTGAACGAGGAGGAGCGGAGGACCTTCTCCCTCGCGTGCATACGCGATCCGCGTGCCGTCCCTGGACGTGATCGACTCCATAGATCCCTCGAGCGGTGGGAATGTCTCACACCGTCGAAGATTCCACGGCTGGCGTTTCTGCGCCAGTCGAAATCTCTTGAGCCGGGTCGGGACGGAGTTGAGCGAGTCGGAGCGCGTTTGCGGTCACGGCCAGAGAGACCCCGAGATCGCCCACGACCACTGCGGCGATGAGCGAGACCATCCCGAGGGGCACTCCCAGGGCGAGCAAGGCCTTCACCCCGATGGCGGTGGCGATATTCTGGCGGATTACCCGTCCACCCCGATTCGAAAGGACGTAGAGGTACTCGAGTCGAGAGAGATCGTCACCCATGAAGGCGATGTCGGCGGTCTCCAGGGCGATGTCACTGCCCGCGGCTCCCATCGCGATTCCCACCGAGGCCGCCGCGAGCGCCGGAGCGTCATTGATCCCGTCGCCCACCATCGCGACGGGTCCGTAGCGTGCCTCCAGCTCCTTGATTGCCGCCACCTTGTCTTCGGGAAGGAGTTGGGCTCGCACCTCGTCCACTCCGATGCGGCGTCCGACTTCGTGGGCGGTAGACGGTCGGTCGCCGGTGAGGAGGACGATTCGTTCGACGCCGGCGGCGCGGAGTCGCCGCACGGCCTCCGCGGCGCCGGGTCGAGGGGGATCGGTGACCGTGATCCAGGCCAGCACGTGGCCCTCCCGGGCTACGCCGACGAAGCTGCCGGAGCCGTTGTCCAGCCCTTCCGGAACCTCGAATTGGGATGGGATTCCGTCGGCGGTGGGCCCTCTCGAACCGCGTGCAGCGGCGGACTCGATCAGGAACGAGGGAGTGCCCACCGCGTACGTTTCTCCGTCCACGCACGCGCGAGCTCCCTGTCCGGGCACGGCCTCGAAATCGGTGACGGACCAATCGTTTCGGTCGCCGACCTCTCCCGCCGCCTCGACGATTGCCCTCGCGATGGGATGTTCGGAGCGCGCCTCCACCGCCGCTGCGCGGGCCAGCACCTCGCCCTCGGACGTCCCGTCCACCAGGTGAACCCGCTCCACCCGCGGGTGACCCGTCGTGACGGTGCCGGTCTTGTCGAGCGCGACCACCTTCACCTGACCCATCGCCTCGAGGTAGGTCCCGCCCTTGATGAGCACCCCGTTGCGGCTGGCGGCTGTGATCCCGCTCACCACGGCCACAGGAGTCGAGATGACGAGCGCACACGGGCAGGCGATTACGAGCAGGGTGAGGCCGCGCACGAACCACGTGGCGAAGGGAGCGGCGAAGAAGAGCGGGGGCACCACCATGAGCGCCACGGCGGCGAGGGTGACCGTGGGCGTGTAGTAGCGGGCGAAGCGCTCGACGAAGCGCTCACTCCGGGTCTTGTGGGTTTCGGCCTCTTCGACGAGCCGAATGATGCGCGAGAGCGCGCTCTCTTCCGAGGGGCGGGTGACCCGCATACGGAGGAAGCCGTCCTCGTTGATGGTGCCCGCGAAGAGCTCGTCGCCGGGCGCACGGGCCACCGGAAGGGACTCTCCGGTGATCGGGGCCTCATTTACCGCCGAGGTGCCCTCCTCCACCCTTCCGTCGGCCGGGATCCGGTCTCCCGGCCTCAGCGCCACCAGATCCCCCACGACGAGCTCGTCGGCGGCCACATGAACCTCTCTCCCGTCGCGAACGACCCGCGCGGAATCGGGCGCCAGCCCGATGAGCGCCTCTACCGAAGCCCGGGCCCGGTCCACCGCATACTTCTCGAGGAGGTCCGCGAAGGCGAAGAGGAAGGCGATCGCGGCCCCTTCCATGTACTCCCCAATCCCGATCGCGCCCAGAATGGCGACGGTCATCAGGAAGTTCATGTCCAGCGAGAGGGCGCGGGCGGCCTTCACGCCCCGCGGGAAGAAGGTCCAGCCACCAACCGCGGCCGCGCCCACGAAGATGAGGTCGGGGAGATGGACGGCCCGGAAGGGAAGCTCGAGGACCACGGGCTGCATGCCTGCGGCTCGGAGAAGGAGGGCCGCGGCGAAGAGCCCCATCGAGGCGAAGGCGATGCGGGCTTCGCGGCCTATCCAGGTGACGCGCCGGAAGCTCCGCTCGTCGATTTCGTCTTCGTGCCGGGCCAGGTAGCCGAGGCGCCCGACTTCCTCGCGGATCCGGTCCGGACCGACCCGTCGGGGATCCACGTCGACGGTAAGCGTGCGGGCGACCGGACTTCCCTGCACGTCGACCACGCCGTCGACCTTCCGCAGACGGCCGTCGATGGTCTTCAGGCAACTCGCGCAGTCCATATCGGCCACGCGAAAGCGGAGCGGCGTCGTCTGCGACGACGCCTCAACTTCCGGCAACGGCTGGGTTGCCTTGCGCTCACTGGGGGACATGATGTGGGCCCCTCCGAAGGAGGTCGGAGACGGGTTCGCCACTCACTTTGAGCGTTGGCGATCGCTACGGCCTGTCCATACCCCTCCTCGAAGAGAGGGGTGCGCCGCCGGACTCACGGACGACCACCACCTCCTACCTGGAGTCGGATGAAGGCGCCCGACGGAGACAGGTCCGGCCCACCCGCCACGGGTCCGATGTCCGAGGACCATGAGCGCTGTCCAAGCGATGCGATGAAGCCCGCACGAAGGCCGATGGCCACGCCGCCCTCCTCGGGTCCCGGGGTGGGGATCTCGAACAGGTAGTCTCCTCCCAGGGCGATCATGAAGAGAAAGCTCATTCGGGCCATCTCCACGCCTCGGCGTGGATCGTCGAGGAGATCCTCGAACCGGGGCGCTCCACGCTCGAGGATTCTGATCGAGAGTGAGCCGGCTCCCAGGCCCAGAAGCGGATAGATCGAAAGAGGGTCATCCGGACGGAGATCGTATCCCAGCGTGAGCAGTCCGAAACCGCCCCGCACGTGCGACTGGAAGACTCCGTCCTGCGTGGTCTTTTCAGAGCCGAGCACCGCGTGACCCTCCGCGCCTGCGATGAACGGGCCCACCAGGCCCATCCCTCCCCCTCCGAGGGAAAGGGCGGATGTCGAGAAGGCGGGCAGTCCCGCGGCCCGGAGCTCGTCGTTCAGGTCACTTGCTCCCAAGGCCTGCGCTCCGACCATGAAGAAGCCGCGCCCTTCCGGAACTGACTCGCTGGCCTCGTCTTGAGGATCGGTCTGCCCGTGCGCCAGGAGCGGGACGAGGAGTCCGAGGAGACAGAGGGAGGCCAGGAGCCCAAGACGTGGGCAGGGACGATAGTTCGTAAGCATGGTGCGATACCTCACGGTTGAGGGAAGAGGGGTTCTCAGGTGGAGCTGGAAGGGGGGATTCAAGTGACTCAGAAGAAGGCCGTGAGCGCCGCAAACCCGATCGCAGGGGTGGCTCCGTGTTCGGAGCGGAGCACAGCTCCCTCGGGCCCGGGACCGAGTCCGACGTAGGCACCGAGGCGGAGGGAGACTTCGTCGCTCAGAGACCACGTGAGCCCGGGCGAGACGAGCGCGCTCCCATCTCCGAGGCTCACCAGGGAGAGCAGGCTCACCGAGGTGAGTGGGTGAACCTGCCAGTTCGCGTTCATGACGAGCGCATCCCGTCCGAGCACCGAGAGCTCCCCACGCGCCGCCGGGGGAGAGAGCGCCGTCTCCAGGAGCTCAGAGGCTTCTGCAGCACCGAAGCCGTCGTGCTGGATCTCGAGGACCAGCCTCAGGTCCCGATCCCGAAGCTCGAGGAGGCGGTCGATGCCGAGGGCAGCGCGCAGCACGGACTCGTCGTCGGTGCCGCGCACGGAACCTTCGGCCCGCAGCCCCCATTCTCCCACCGAGCGCCCCCCGGCCCCGGCGACCGCGGGCTTGTCGTGCAGCATGCCCACCCAGGCGGAGGCCTCCCATGGTCCCAGGAGGCGTTGTCCTCTGATCAGGGCCGTCCAGGTCTCCCCGCCTTCCGGGGCAGGTGCCGGCCGCACCACCGCCTCCAGCTCCGAGAAGGGTCCCGGGAAGAACACGCCCCGGATGGCGTCCACACCTGCGCGATACTCGCGAAACGGATCGGTGGGGTCGAAGGGGACGAAAGGATCGGTGGGCGTGAAGAAGAGCGTCGTTGCCCATGAAATCGACTGTCGTCCGATGGTCAAGCGGCCCCGTTGTCCCATCGGGAAAGCGAGGCTCAATCGGTCCACCCCGTGACTCCACGCCACTCGTCGCCGGTCCACGAGGCTTCCCTGAAGATCCAGCCAGGGTGCGGCCGGCTCCGCACCTTCGAAGCCGCGACCCAGTGCCAGGTCGTCCGATCTCAGCGAGAGCGTGGTCTCCCAGGCCAGGTCGAAGCGCGCGGCGCCCGTCTGGGCACGCGTCATGAGTCGGAGCCTCTGGATGTCGATTACGCCCGAGTCGCTGAAGGGCGACGATTCACTCCCCGCCACCGCGTGCAGGTAGTATCCGGAAATCGGATGAAGCTGCGCTGTCGCGTCCAATGGAAGGCAGAGGACGGCGACGGCGGAAAGCAGGACCCAGCTCCTCGGCCGCGACATGCGGTCAGTTCGGGACGGTGATGTCCAGCCGTTGGCCGCCGCGCCCCCCGCGCCTTTCCGCCGCGCGTGTCCGCAGGGGGTCACGCTCCCACCGGCTCCAAGACCCACGAGGGAAGGTCCCCCGGCTCCTTCTCGGCGTCCCGCTCCACGTGGCCGTCCACGAGGCGGATGATCCGGCGTGCCCTGCGCATGACCCGCGGGTCATGGGTGCAGAAGATGAAGGTGACCTGTCGTTCCTGGTTCAGGAGCTCCATGACGTCGAGGAGAGCGTCGCTTGCGGCGGTATCGAGGTTCGCGGTGGGCTCGTCGGCCAGGACGAGCGCGGGCGCGCCGAGCACCGCCCTCGCGACCGCGACCCGCTGCTGTTGACCGCCCGAGAGGGCCCCGGGTCGCCGGTCCTCGAGGCCTCCCAGCCCGATGTGTTCGAAGAGCTCCAGCACCTCTTTTCGTCGTTCCTCCCGCTCCACCCCACGGAGCATGAGGGGGAATTCGGCGTTTTCCAGGGCGGTGAGCACGGGGAGGAGATTGAAGGCCTGGAACACGAATCCGATTCGCTCGAGGCGGAGCTGCGCCCGCGCCCGCTCCGACATGGCTCCCACGTCGTCGCCGTCAACCTCGACCACGCCCCGGGTGGGATCGGTGAGACCGCCGATGAGGTTCACGAGCGTGGTCTTGCCGGAGCCCGACGGGCCGCAGAGCGCCACGAATTCTCCTCTCTCGATGGCCAGCGACACGTCATGCACGGCGTGGACCGCGGTGGCTCCTTCCCCGTACGTCTTCCACAGGCCTCGAGCTTCAACCGCGGGGTTCCGGGCCGATCCTTCGGCTGATGGCGTCATCTCAGATATCCTTTTCGTTCGCCGACGTCATTCGTCAGTCTTCATGGCCTCCGCCGGCTCGATCCGGGTCGCGTGCCAGGCGGGGTAGAGGGTGGCGAGAATCCCGATGACGACGACGATGATGAAGATGGCCGCCACGTCCACGAACTGGACCACCGGGAGGACGACGGGGTCGACGATGGCCCCGGCGAACGAGAGCTCTTCGCCGAACAAGCCGGAGATGTCGATCCCGTCTCCGAAGAGGCCGAGCGCGATGGCGAATCCCAGCAGCATTCCGGCTACCCCGCTGGCCAGTGTGAGAACGACCCCTTCGAGCATGACCATTGCGCCGACAGCGCTCCGGTTCAGACCCAGCGCCCGCAGCACACCGAATTCTCGCGTCCGGTTCAGAACGGCCATGAGCACCGAGTTCACCACGGCGAGGGCGACGATCGCGAGGAGGACCAGAAGCATGATGTAGGTCTGCACCGTGTCGGCGCGAAGGCCCGCATAGAGATCGGGCATGGCCTCCCACCAGGGTCGGATTGCAAGGCGGTCGGGCCCCGCTCCGGCTGCCGCCATGCGCTCGCGAACCTCCTGGGTGATCTGTCCGGTCCGGTCGTCCGAGGCGAGGACCACGCTGAGCGAGGTGGCGTCCCCGTCCAGCTCCAACCACTCCCGGGCAGTGGAGAGGGTAAGCTGCACCACCCCGCGGTCCACCTCCGGGACCCCCGTGCGGAAGAGCCCGCTCACGATGACCAACTGGCTTTCGAGCTCTCCTCCGGTGCCTTCGGCCATGAGCACGATGCGCGAGCCCAACTCCACCCGGAGTCGTTCCGCCACGCCCACTCCCACGATCGCCTCCAATTGATCGCCGGGCTCCAGGTAGCGACCCTCCACGATCTTGTCGGCGAAGAACGACACCTCGCCCTCCAGCTCCGGATCCACCCCGCTGATGCGCACCGGGATCGAAGATGCGGCAGTCTGCGCGAGCCCGCCCACGTTCACCTGGGGGAATACGGCTCCAAGCTCCCCCGGGGGGCTGGCCCCCTCCACCTCCTGCATCGCGAGCGCAATGTCGCCGGCAGCGAGGCGATGGACCAGGTCCTGGGATCCCATGAAGTCGGGATGCTCGATAGAGATGTGCCCCGTTCCCATCCGGGTGGCGCTATCCACGTACATGACGTGGGCTCCCGCCTCGAGCGCGCGGATGAACATCAGGAGGCCGATCCCCAGGACGATGGCGGAGGCGGTGAGGATGCTCCGTCGAGCCTGCCGCCGCACATTCCGCAGGGCGATGCTCCCGATGACCTGGGCCCGCTCCATCATCGGCCGGCCAACGCCTCTGCTGCCGGCACCCGGATGGCGCGGAGCGCGGGGTAGATCGCGGCGAGGACCGCGGTGATCACGAGCCCGATCGCGGCCCGGATCGGGATGTCCCACGAGTGCTCGACCCGGAGCACGAATCGGAAGAGGCCCTCCATGAACATCTGCTCTCCCGCAATGGGGGTGAGGTCGACCGGGTAGTGGATGAGCCAGAGGACCAGGGGAAGCGAGATGAGGGCTCCCGCCGCCACGGCGAGGAGTCCGAGGACCAGAGCCTCGCCCACCACCATCGCCATGATCCGGCCGGGCCGCATTCCCAGCGCTTTGACCACGGCGAACTCCCGCCTCCGCTCGAAGGTGCCCATGAGCATCGTATTGGCCACTCCGAAGGCCGCCATTAGGAAGATGACGAGCAGGATGATCCAGTTCATGCCACCGATCAGATTGGCGAATTCGACCAGCTCAGGGCGGAAGCTCGTCCAGGGTTCGATCAGGATGTCCGGTCCCAGGTCGGCCAGTCCCGCGGAGAGCCGCTCAGCGACGGCGGGCGCGTCCCACGGATTCGCGGCAGCCACCGCAACCTCATGCACGTCGTCCGGCCCCAGGGCGAGGAGGAACTGAAGGTCATCGAGGTGCATGACGACCTGGGCCGCGTCCACCTCCGGGATGCCTGTGCGGACGATACCGCTCACGGTGAAGAGCTCATTGCCGAGCGAGCCGTCGGAGGAGGGGGCGACGAGGACGACGACCTCCCCCACCGAGGTTCTGAGCTGCCGGGCGAGCTCCTGTCCCAGAACCACCTCGTAGGCACCCGGGTCTGGCACCGTGCCCTCCATCAGGCCCTCCAGGAACTGGGTCACCTGAATCTCCGCCTCCGGCAGGATGCCCATCAGAAGGCCGCCCCGCGAGGTGGAGTCCGATGCCACGATTCCCGACCCGTAGACCCGGGCCGTGGCTCCGATCACATCGGAGTCCGCGCGCACCCGATCGAGGAGCTCTCCCACGGGAACGCCGCCGTCTCCCCCGATGACGTCCCAGAGGTCTCGCTCGGGTTCGTAGTCAGGGTTCTGGATCCGGAGCTGGCCCGCCATCAGGTCGGTGCCGCTTCGGACGAAATCGGCGCCCATGCCCTCCAGGATCCCGTTGAAGAGCACCACCGCAGCGAATCCCCACGCCAGGGCGACTGCGGTAATGACACTTCTCCGCCGGTGCCGGCCCAGGTTCCGCCACCCGATGCGGACCCAGAAGCCGCGATCACTCATGTCTCGTCGCGGAGCCGCTGAAGGGAGAAGAAGGAGGCGTCGAGGTCCGTGTTGAACTCGAGGTGCTCGTAGAAGAGGGTGGTGCTCTCACCGGGGGCGTCTTCCGGGTGCATCGAGAGCTCCGTGGGAACGAGCCTCCCGTCCATCGTCTGAAAGTTCGAGAAGTGCATGGTGCGGGCGACCTCGCCGCGATCGTCGAAGTAGCGCATCTCGATGGGCATCCGGTCGTCCTTGCGCACCTCCAACTCGACCGATTCCCACACGACCGGCGCCTCCGGAAGGGGCACGAGGCTGAATTCCCAGATCTCGGTGCCGTCCCGCTCTCCCTCGAAGGAGATCTCGATCTCGTAGTCGTCCACCATGCTGCTTTCGCGCACGAGGTCATCGTACGTGAAGTGAGAGCCCATCCACGAGCCGCCCATGCCGGATCCGGGCACCCGGATCGTCCGGTCGACCCGAGGGAGGTAGTTCCAGATGTCCCGCTCCACTTTCAGAGTTGCCGTGCCCGCCTCTCGTGCCGGGGAGAGCACCCTCACGAGGGAGTAGTTCTGGCCGAGCGACCACATCTCCATCTCCATGCTCCGCGTCCAGCGGTCGGTTACGACTTCCATCGTGACGCGTCCGTGGCTGGACTCCCCCCTGAGCAAGTCGTCCACGTGCTGCACGATCTCCCGAGCGGTGTCGGAGTCCCCGGCCTGGGCGGATGCGGGTGCGGCCGGGACGATCGCTAGCGTGATGAGGAATGCTGCGGCGGCGGAGACCAAACCGAGGGTTCCTCGTCCGGGATCGCGTCTCGGAAGATTGCTGCTGGGAACGCGCCGGGCGGCACGCCCGCGGCGCGGTGGCTCGTGGCGGTCGATCGGTGCCTCGCGGGGAATAAGTTGGTGCGACGGCATGGGGCCGGACTCCTGATCGGGATCATCGGACGGAAATCGACGTACGTGCGATCCAGCGACCGGGGTGCTGGTTGCAGGGGGTCTTGAGATCGTCAGCACGACATCCTGTCCTCGGGGGGCTCGAGCTTGTACTAGTTTGGGTCGAACCGCGGACACACGATACGCCGAAGGGTGCTCTCCTACCGCGCGTTCGGCGCATTGGTCCCCAAGCCGTCCTGAGACGGAGGTCGCGCGATGGCAGCATTTCGCCGGGTGGTCGTGGGATTCGACCTCTCGGAAGGTGACGACAAGCTTCTCAACGCCTTGCCGGCTCTGAGGGCCTGGGGAATCGAAGAGCTGGTCCTGACGCACGTGGTGTCGGACTCCCTCGTGCCGATCCTCCATCGCAGGGATCCGACCCGCGGAGTGGGGGGCAAGCTCAGCGAGGCCGAAACACGGCTTCGGTGGCACTTCCGGGTCCAATTGTGCATTCGGCGGGGTGACCCCGCAGCCTGTCTCATCGAGGAGGCAAGCGCGCGGGCGGCGGACGGCATCGTTCTGGGCATGAAGCCGGCCGGTGCACTGCGGGAAGCGCTTCTTGGCAACACGCTCACCGATGTGGTCCGTGCGACGGATCTCCCCGTCCTGCTCTATCCGCACGCTTCCGTCGGTGGCAGCTCCGGTCGGCCCATCCTATCACCCGACTCGACGCGGATTCTCTTGCCATTGGACCTCGATGGACCTGCGGATCGTGCGGTTGGCTTCGTGGGGAAGTTAGCGGCTGGGGAGGGTCTGCCGGTGTCTCTGCTGCACGTCGTCGAGGAGGACGGAATCGAGGAGGGGCCCGCACGAGCCCGGCTCGAGGCGCTGGCGGATAAGCTCGGTTCCGTGGGGGTGTCAGAGGTGGAGGTGATCGTGGACCGCGGCGAGCCCTGGGAGAGGATTCTCGCTCGCTCGGCGCAGGCGGGGCCGGCGCTGATCGTGATGGGGATTCACGCGCGACAATCCCTCTCCAGCTTCATTCTGGGGAGCCAGAGCCGGGAGGTGGCTCGGCGCAGCGACTTGCCCCTCGTTCTCATTTCCAGGCAACTCCCGTCCTGACGCGCCACGTGAACCCGCTGCGGACGAGGGGGGCGAGTCCACCGAACCCGGGTACGCACCCTTCGGCGTGGAGCTGTCGGCCGGGGGTCCCCTCGAGGCCCCGGCTCATCCGGCGGGCGCCTCGTGCCGCGTCTCCAGAGCGGCTCGGAGCACTTTAGGAACGAAGCGGAACGGGACGGGGCCGGCAGTGATCTGACTCACCGCTCCCACGAGGTGGAGATCGAGCTCCGGGGCATGGAAGAGCCAGACTCCGGTGGACCCGGTGTGTCCCACCACCGGGGGAATAGGGCGGAAGGGGGTGAGGAATCGGGGGAGCTGAAAGCGCATCACACCGAGGCCGTACTCGATCGGCCAGCTCGGCTGGCGAAGCGCCGCCCGGTCCAGCGGCTGAGAGAATCGATTCCAGCGCGCCTGCATGCGCGGCCATGTGCGGGGATCGCGAAACAGCTCGCCCCGAGTGAGCGCTTCCAGAAAGCGGAGAAGGTCGTCGGCCGTACCCTCGAGGTCGGCGATGGACGAGAAGAAGCTGGGGAATCGGACGAGCTCGTCTCCGGAATGCAGGGCGGCGACGGGCACTTCTGGCCGATCGGCCCGCTCGTCACCCGGAACCCAGGTTCGGTGGAGCCCGAGCGGCTCGAGCACGAGCTCCGAGAGCGCCTCCGCGAAGGAGCTCCGCCTCACTTCCTGGATGATGCCCCGGAGGAGCTGGTAGTTCGTGTCCGAATAACGGATTCGGACCTTCTTCGCGGCCAGCTCCTGGGGAGGGAAGTGCGGTTGTAGATCTTCCCGGACGCGCCGCGCGGTGTCCTCGAGCGACCAGTTCCGGTCCCCTTCCACCAGGAGGATCTCCACGAGACTTCGGCGGTCCTCGACGCCGGTGCCCCTCGCTGGGTAATCCTCGATGAAATCAGGGAGGCCGGAGGCATGCGCAAGGAGGTGCTCGAGCGTGATCCGGTCGGTGAAGTCCGTACCCCCTTGAACGTGGATGCCGCGCGTGAGGGAGGCGGGGAGCCGGTCGACCATCCGGTCACCCAGGGCGAGCTCCCCCTCCTCCACCATTCGCATCACGATGACGGCGAGATAGAGCTTGGTGACGCTGGCGATGAAGAATGGCGTCTCCGCAGTCATCGGCCTTCCGCCGGGTGACGCTTCCCCCCGTGCACCGATCCATCGCAGGTCACCATTGCCGGAGGAGACGCCCATGACGGCGGAGAAGATGTCCTTTCGGCCGAACAGCTCGTCGAGAAGGAACTCCAGGCGATCTTCGAAGGGAATTCGAGTCATCTGTGTTCGGCAGGTTCAGCCCTGTTCGAGCCCGGTAGCCAGGAACTCACGGGTAAATGCCTCGAGGATCCGTGCGGCGGCCTCGATTTCGGAGATCTCGACCCACTCCTCGGCGGTGTGTGCCTGCGCGAGGGAGCCGGGACCGAAGCAGACGGCGGGGATCCCGGACTCCGTCAGGAATGCGGTCTCGACCCAGGCGGTCATTCCCTCGACTCGCGGGGGGACTCCTTCGGAGTCAATCGCCTTGAGAAGACGCTCCACAAGCGGGTGGGAAGGGTCGATCTCGGAAGCCTTCCGGGTGAGCCCTCGGGAGAGCTCGACGGACCAGTCGCTTGCTCCGCGGCCGGCGCGCTCCACGGCCTCCCGCAACTCCGCCTCGACGTCGGGGAGTTCCTCGCCCGGCAGGAGGCGGCGCTCCATGGTGAGCCGGCACTCGGCGGGGTAGACGGGAGGGGCGGTCCCACCGGAGATCGTCCCGGCGTGCAGTGAGGCGTGCCCCAAAAGGGCATGAGGCTTCCTTGCGAGGAGGTCGGACTCCAGGGAATCGAGGGCCGAGAGAAAACGCCCCGCGTGTCGGATCGCGTCGACCCCGAGGTCGGGACGGGATCCATGTGCGGCACGCCCCCGGAAGAGCAGCTCGAACCAAGCGAACCCCTTGTTGGCGGGTAGCAGGGCCAACGAGGTGGGTTCGCAGACGATCGCGGCGTCTGCGGTGAGACCTCCATCGAGGAGGTGTTGGAGACCTATGCTCGCATACTCTTCGTCGGAGGTGAAGGCGACGACGAGCTCGCCCCGGGAAGGGGGCTCCCGGGCGACCCGGCGGGCCATCGCGAGGGTCGCGGCGAGCCCTGCCTTCATGTCGCACGAGCCCCGCCCATGGATGCGACCGCCCACGATCCGCGGGTCGAAGGGGTCTCCCTCCATACCTTCCACTCCCACGGTGTCGAGGTGCCCCTGAAGGAGGAGGGTCGGGCCCGCATCCCCAAGGCGCGCGATGACATTCGTGCGCCCTGGGGCCGTCTCGGAGAGGGAGACGCCGAAGCCCCAGTCCCGGAGGAGCTCGGCACACCACTCGCCGATTTCACGCTCCCCGGCGCCCCCGGGTTCGAGATCCGGGTTGACCGATGGAATCGCGACGAGGGCCCGGGTCAGCGCGACCGGGTCCCCCTCGCGCGGGGTCACTGCAGGTCGAGCTGAGCCAGGATCTCGTCGATCCGATCGATGATGTCGCCCGCCTCCGGGTCGATCTCGATCATGCGCTCCCGCTGAGCGGCCTCGAAGGCGTCAATGGGCTCCTGAATGTCAGGGCGGTCGAGGACCCTCTGCTGCAAAGCCTGAAACTCCATCTGGATCTGCTGTGCGGCCATCCCGATCTCCTGCACTCGCTCCTGGTCCCCGGCTTCCTGGGCGGCCATGAACTCCTCTTCGAGTTGCTCCATCCGGCCCATGAGCTCCGGGTCCTCCTCGCGCATCGCGGTTTGAATCAGTTCCTGGAGTGCCTGGAGCTGCGCCGCGAGATCCTCGTCCTGCATTGCCTCCTGCTGGATCGGGGCGAGCTGCTGATCGAGCTCTTGCGCCTCCATCATCAGCTCCATCGTCTCCGGGTCCATGTCCTGCCCCGGAGCCGGCGCCTGTTGTGCCGCCGCGTCCGGCGAGGGTTGGTCCGTGTCACCCTCCCCCTCACAACCGGTCACGCTGGTTACGCCGACGAGGGCCAGGGTCATCAACGTCTTGCCGATCTTCATTCGAACCACCCTTGGTCTGGACTCACGTTACGGCACTGCCGATTTTCGAACACGTGCCACAACGTGGGACTAAACTCGGAAAGGACGTTCGTTCCGAGGGCGGGGGTTGGGGCGCGTACCCTTGCTCCTGCGGTCCGAGGGGAGGCCGGACCTGCTGCACGTCCAACCGGCCCGACTGGCCCTGGACCGTCCCGGGCCCCATTTTGGGGTGCGTTCCGGCTAGAAATGCCGGACGCTTCCCCGGCGCGATGTTCTCTCGACGTTGGAGAAGGTCGGGAAGCCCGAAGGCCCCTCAATTCCATTCCATGGGTACCGTCATGCACACGCGACTCCTGGCAGCTGTATTCCTCCTATTCGCCGCCGCCTGCGCCGACGATGGCCAGGCCGAGGGGGAGCCGCCTGCGGGCACGGCCGCCCCGTCCGCCACCGACGCTTCCGCACCGGATGGCCGGGACGCGGTCAAGGCGTTCGTCGGCGCCCGAATCTTCGACGGCACCGGGGCGCCGCTCATCGAGGACGGTGTGGTGGTCGTGAGGGGAGGGGTGATCAGCGAGGTTGGAATGGCAGGGGACGTGAGTCCGCCTCCCGACGCCGAGGTCATCGAGCTCGATGGGCGCTTTCTCCTTCCCGGGTTCATCAATGCCCACGGGCACGTGAATCCGGGGGGCGATCGCTCCGACATCGGCGAGCAGCTCGAGATCTACGCACACTATGGTGTGACCACCGTGCTCAGCCTCGGTGACGAGGCAGAGGCGCCCCGCGAAGAGCGCTGGAGCCCGGACCTCGGACGCGCTCGCCTCTTCGTGTCCGGACCAAGCCTGTCGCCGTCCGCCCCCGCGGAGGCCGAATCCGAGGTGGAGCGGGTGATCGAGATGGGTGCGGATTGGGTGAAGATGCACGTAAACGCTGGCGGGGGCCGCGACACCTATCCGGCCGTAATCGCCGCCGCCCGGGAGCGGATGATGCCGGTGGCGATTCACATCGAGGAGCTCGAAGACGCGAGAGGGGTGCTGGAGGCGGGGGTGAGCCTGCTCGGCCACAGCGTGCGGGACCTGCCGGTCGATGATCACCTCATCGAGGAGATGTTGGCGAGAGATGTCTGCCTCGTACCCACTCTGACCCGGGAGCTCTCGACCTTCGTCTACGCCGAGCGGCCGGACTTTTTCGACGATCCGTTCTTCCTGGAGCGCTCGGCACCGGACCACCTGGACGAGTTCCTCACTCCGCAGCGCCAGGCCCAGGCCGAGAGCGAGAGCGCTCAGTACTGGCGGGACCAGCTTCCCCTGGCGCTGGACAACATGGTCCGTCTGCACGAGGCGGGAGTAGGGATCGCGATGGGGACGGACAGCGGTCCGCCGGGCCGCTTTCAGGGCTACTTCGAGCACGTCGAGATGGAAATGATGGTCGACGGGGGGATGAGCCCGGAGGCCGTCCTCGTTTCCTCGACGGGCGAGGCGGCTCGCTGCATCGGGCTCGAGGGAATCCTGGGCACGGTCGAGCCCGGCGTATGGGGCGACTTCGTTGTGCTGGACGCGGACCCCCGGGAGGACATCCTCAACACCCGGGAGATCCACAGCGTTTGGACGGCGGGAAACCAGGTACGCTAACTTTTTAGTCCCCGACCCGGGTGACCCTCACCCTGTCCCCCGGGGCCACTTCGCTCAGCAACCGCACGTCCTCGACAGCGCTCGCCCAGATGTTGCACGGGGAGGCCAGGCGAATCTCCCCCGGCGCCGAGATCGGGGTTTCCCCGAATCCGATCGCAATGGCCGATCCGTCGGGCCAGTAGGCGATCTCACCCGCCTCGACGACGGCGCGGGCATCGGGCTCCAGGGGTTTCCGTACTTTGGTGCGGAAGTAGACCTCCTCACCCCAGGTGGCGGCAGCAGCCTCGATCGGGAGCGCCCCCCAGATCGCGTCGCCCGTGGGGGTATCGAGGAGCTCCGCGTGGAGCAAGGTGTCCCCGATCTCGAATCGCACTTGCCTCATGTTGCTACCTCCCTCTCCAACTCACCTCGAAGTATCCGGGCGGACCAACCGCGGTGCACCGTTTGCCAGGGAGCCACCATGCGGCCGCGCAGCTGTCACCACACTGGAAATGAAACACTGGAGGGCTCGGAAGGCTATATAACCCTTGGTCCTCGCGACAGATCGGAGCGTGCTCGCGCTTCCCGTCCACGCGTTTCGCGTCCAAGTGGCGTCCCGGCGAAGGTCTGGGGCGCCGCGGGACACCCCAGCAACGTCAGGTGCACTCCGTGACCGTCAATCCGCGACTGCTCGGGTTCGCCTTCTGCATGCTCGCTTCCGTTCTCCCGGCTCCGGCCTGGGCGGACGACGCGCGGGTAGGGAGCGATGTGCGTGTCACGGTCAACGTCGAGGGCGTTTCTGGGGAGCTTCGGGGCAACGTGCTCGCCCTTCTCACCATCTACCAAAGACGGGACAACGCACACACCGAAACCGGCTTGCGCCGGTTGCACCGGGCGGCCGAGGAGGAGATCCGGTCGGCACTGCAGCCCTTCGGGCACTACCAGCCCGAGATCGAGGCCGAGCTGCTCGAAGGGGAAGGGGGATGGGAGGCGCGGTACGCGATCGATCCCGGCCCCCTGGTCAGGATGGAAGAAGTCGAGGTCCGGGTGTCGGGGCCCGGGGCCGACGACGCATCGTTCGTGGAGGCGGTCCGTGACTTTCCCCTGCGGGAGGGAAGCGCCCTGCGTCACGACGTCTACGAGCAGGGCCGACTTCGACTCGAGTCGATCGCGGACAGGAGAGGCTACTTCGACGCCCATTTCACGCGGAGAGAGGTGCCGGTCGACCTCGAGACGAACGCCGCCCGAGTCTTCCTTCATCTCGAGACCGGAGAGCGCTACCGCTTCGGTCCCGTTCGCTTCGAACAGGACGAGTTCAGCGAGGACCTCCTGCAGACTTTCGTGCCCTTCCGGAAAGGAGAGCCCTTCCACAGCTCGCTTCTCCTCGAGCTCCAGAATGGGCTCACCAGCACGGATTTCTTCCGGTCGGTAGACGTGGATGTGCGTGACGGTGAAGCGGAGAACCTCGAGGTGCCCATCGTCGTTACCCTCCAGCCGCGCCCCCGGAGCCGTTACGACATCGGGGCCGGGTACGGTACGGACACCGGCCCCAGAGGAACTCTGTCGTGGGAGAACCGTCGGCTCAATGACCGAGGGCACCGCCTTTTCGGAGAGCTGCAGGGCTCGCTCATCCGTCGCACCGCCAGCTTGAGGTACACGATCCCGTACGGCGGGCAGGGCAATGAGATCGCCTTCACCACCGGGTTCCGACAGGACGATCCCGCAACTCACCGGGACCGGACCTTTCTCCTGGGAGCGAGCCTGACCCGGGACCGCTGGGGCTGGCGCGAGTCGCTGTACGTCAACGTCCTGCGTTCTGAGTTCGAGGTGGGCGGCGTGCGGACCTTCAGCACCGTCGTGCTTCCCGGCGCGGAGTGGAACCGGACCCGCTCGGACAACCCGATCTACCCGTCCCGCGGGCATCGCCTCTCGCTCGAGGTGCGGGGGAGCGATTCCGCCCTCGGCTCGGATGTGAGCTTCCTGCAAAGCACTCTTCGGGCGAAGGTGATCCGTCCTGTCGGAAGCTCCGGGCGCACCCTTGTGAGAGCGGAGGTCGGAGGGAGCCTGATCGACGATTTCTCCCAGCTTCCGGCCAACATCCGTTACTTCGCCGGAGGGGACCGCAGCGTGCGGGGGTTCGGCTACCGATCCATCGGTCCGATGGACGAGGAGGGCCATGCGATCGGAGGCCGCCACCTCGTGACTGCCAGCGTCGAGTACGAGCATCTGCTGGGCGAACAGTGGGGGATGGCCGTCTTCTACGACGTGGGCAACGCGATGACCCGCCTCGACGACCGGCTCGAGCAGGGAGCCGGAATCGGAGGACGGTGGGTGTCGCCGATCGGTCTCGTGCGGGTCGACGTAGCGGCGGCCGTGAGCCGATCCGGTCTTCCGCTGCGCCTCCACGTCATGTTCGGACCCGACCTGTGAAGACCATGCTCCGGGTCCTGCTGATCGGGTTCGCCACCGCCCTGCTCCTCCTGGGGGCCGGGATGGCCACGGCATATTGGGTTGTGGGAACCCCGGGGGGAACGAGCTGGGCTCTCCTGCGAGCGCTTCCCGATGATGTAACGGTTGCGCACGTGGAGGGTCGCCTGCTCGGGCCGCTCACATTGCACGGGATCGAGCACCGCTCCGAGGCCGGACGGGTGCGGGTCGAGCGGCTCCACCTCGAGTGGGTTCCGCGGTCGCTCACCCGCAGGGAGGTCGAGGTGAGCCTGCTGGACGTCGCGGGGGTGACGTTCGTGCAGTCGGAGGACCCACCCGAAGCGGAGGAGGGCCCGATCGAGCTGCCGGAGGTGGAGATTCCCGTAAGCGTGACGGCGGAGCGCATTCGGGTTTCGGAGCTGCGGCTCGTGTCACCCGCCGGAGAGGAACAGCTCATTGCCAACGAGATCGTTGCCTCCGGGCTGACGTGGAACGGCGTCGTGTCGGTCGCCGAGCTCCGCTTCGAGGCGGAAGGGTACCGGGCCCTGTTGGCCGGAACGGTCGTGCCGACGGGCGACTATCCATTGGAGCTCCGCACCGAGTGGGAGGTCTCCCTCCCCGATCTTCCCCGGATGGTCGGGGAGGGGCATGTGACCGGCTCCCTGGAAGTGCTGTCGATCGAGCAGAGCCTGTCCGCACCCACCCGTGCAGAGGCACGGATCCGGGTTTTGAGCGCTCTTTCGGAGCCGACCTGGGAGGCACAGGTGCACATACCCAGATTCGCGTTGGGCGAGCTCGACGAGCTTCTGGAACCCTACGAGGCGGGTGTCGAGCTCCAGGCCAGCGGAGATTCGGAGAGCGCTGCAGGGAGGGCGGAGGTCGTGGGATCGGTGGAAGAGGTCGGGGAAGTCGCTGGTGCCGTTGAAGCAAGCTTCGCCGGCGACGAGCTCCGGATCGCGGCTCTGGAGCTCCGTCTTCCCGCGACGGGAGGGGCTCTCACGGCGGAAGGGACGGCGACCTTCGGTGGGGAGCATCCAACCTTCGATATCACCGGGAGGTGGACCGGACTCGGATGGCCCGTCGAGGGCGATGCGTTCTTGACGAGCCCGGAGGGCCACTTCGCCGTGTCGGGGACCGTGGAGGCCTACGACGTGGAGGTCGATGCGGTCCTGGCTGGGGAGGATCTTCCCCGCGGACGCTGGACCATGGCGGGACGAGGCACGCCCGCCTCCATCGATCTCAGGACGGTCGGTGAAGTTGTCGGGGGACGGATCGAGGCGGATGGCGCACTGGCCTGGGATCCCGATCCGGAGTGGAATCTGCGGATCGCCGGTGAGGGACTCGATCCCGCAGCCTACGATCCGGAGATGCCCGCGGGGAGCTTTGACTTCGCGCTCCTGACGGAGGGGGGCGTGAGGGGGGAGGTCGTCTCAGCGGACGTCCGATTGGACCGCCTGGAAGGCAGGATCGAAGACGTCCAGGTTGCAGCCGATGGAAAGCTTGGCATCAGCGGCGAGCGTATCGAGATCCGGTCCCTCGCTGCCCGGAGCGGGAGCGTCAGGATGGCGGCGCAGGGATCGGTGGAGGAGAGCTGGGACCTGAGCTGGGAGGTGGACGCGCCAGACCTTGCGGAGCTCTCCAGCTTGGTCGATGGGCTGGAAGGCTCGTTCCAGGCTTCGGGGGAGTTGCTGGGAGAGCGCGAGCGGCCCCACGTGATCGGAGAGCTGGTGGGCGATTCGCTTGCCTTGGGCGAGCTGGGCGCACGGCATGTCACCGGCTTCGTCGACGTGGACCTCTCCGACCGCAGGCCGTCCAGCCTGCGCTTCGTGGGGGAGGATCTGGAGGCTCCGGGAGCGCGTGCTTTGGAGGTCAGGGTCGAGGGCGAGGGCACGATCGCCGAGCATGCGCTGTCGTTCTTCGCGCGCGGCGTGGAGGAGCGGACCGCCGAGGCCGGCTTCCGGGGCGGATTCGAGGAGGAGAGTTGGAGAGGGTCTCTGGAGCGTGCGATGCTGACGCTCCCCCTCGGAGAGGGAAGCTGGACCCTCATGGCTCCTGCGCAGCTGCACCTCGCGGCGGAGCGGGTCGAGCTGGGGCGCGCCTGCCTCGAGGGCACCGGTCGGGAGAACCTCTGTATAGAAGGGACATGGGACGAGGAGGCGGGGGGAAGTGGACGAATGAGCGCGCGTGACTTTCCATTGTCCCTCGCGTCGCCCTGGATTCCCGGGATCGAGGTGGAGGGTGAGCTGGAGATGGAAGCGGTCGCCAGCGTGGACCCGGAGGGCGTCGTTCTGGCGGAGGGAGAGATGACCGGCACTCCTGGCTTGCTCAGGTACACCGTGGAGCCGGGTGAAGTCGAGGAACGAGCCTACGATGGATTCCTGGTCCGCTTCGAGGCCGACGCGGAATCGATCGCGACAGGATTCGCTCTGCATTTCACCGAGACGCAGGGGCTGGACGGTGAGCTGCGGATCGCGCTCGCCGAGGCCTTCGAGGACTGGGAGATGAGCGGTAGGGTGGCCGGATCCGTCGAGGACGAAGGGCTCGCGGGCGCGCTCTTCCCCGACTTCGCCCCGACCGGCGGCACCCTGCGCGTAGACCTGTCTCCGGGGGGAACGTTCGGCGCTCCACTCGTGAGGGGTAGCGTCTTCATCGAGGATGCGACCGGCGCCCTTGCGGCAGCGGGCGTTCAGCTCGAGGGCATCGGCTTGGCACTCACGAGCGACGACGGTGCAGCCTGGAGCCTGACCGGGACGGCCCTCTCGGGTCCCGGGTCGGTCGAGCTCGAAGGCCGCCTGGTGCTTCCCGAGGGAGAGAGCGACTGGTCGGGGGAGGTGGCGGTTCGCGGGGAACGATTCGAGGTCTTCAACACTCCGCTCGCCCGCGTGCTCGCTTCTCCGGATCTCACGACCAGCTTCTCGCCGGACCGGATCGACGTCCGGGGAAGCACCGTGCTCCCCGAGGCGCGAATCACCCCTCGAGACCTCGAGGGGACGGTTCTCCGCTCTCCTGACGTGGTCATCGTGCGAGGTGAGGAGGAGGCGCCCGAGGAGCCGGCGCCGATCGCAGCCCTGTATGCCCAGGTCGCGGTCACGATGGGCGACGAAGTCCTCCTTGACGCCTTCGGGCTCACCGGTAGGTTGGCCGGCAGCATCACCGTCGACGCCGCTCCGGGACGACCGATTCGGGGGCGTGGCGAACTGCAGATTGTGGAAGGGCAGTACACGATGTACCGGCAGACGCTACAGATCGAGCGCGGCCGGCTCATCTTCGCCGACGGACCGATCGAGGACCCGGGGCTCGATATCCGGGTCACGCGCTCGGCCCGGGACGTACTCGTGGGAATGGATGTCTCGGGAACGGCCACGGAACCCAGCGCAGTTCTCTTCTCCGAGCCGTCGATGGCCGAGGCCGATATCCTCTCCTACCTCGCGATCGGACGTCCCGCGAGTCTCGCTGGAGAGGAGGATGGCGAGATGCTGGGCCGCGCCGCGGAGGCGGTCGGAATGGCTGGAGCCCAGAGAATCACAGACCGGGTGGGGCGGGGGTTCCTCGGCCTCGATGAGGCACGCCTCGAGACGGCCGAAGGGCAGGGCCTCCAGGAGGCACAGCTCGTGGTGGGGACCTACCTTTCGCCCCGGCTATATGTGGGCTACGGGCTAGGCCTCTTTCACACGACCAACGTTCTGCGCCTGCGCTACCAGCTCGGGGAGGACTGGCTTCTGCGCACCGAGTCGGGGGTGGAGACCGGCGCGGACCTGCTCTACAGCCGCGAGCGGTAGCTCTCGTGGCTCTGGGCCGCGACGCTACTGGCCCGAGACGATGACGTGCTCTGTCAGGAATCGGTCGATGGCGTCGAAGATGTCTCTTGTCTCCTCGGGGCTGAATCCGCCGTGAGCGCCCCCGGGCACGGTGTGGAGCTCATGAATCGCACCCGCCGCATCCAATGCGTCATGTAGGCGCACCGCGTGGTCGTAGGGCACCACGAGATCCTGGTCGCCGTGGATGGTGAGGATCGGCGGGAGATCGTCGCGCACGTGATTCAGCGGAGAGATCCGCTCGGCCACCTCGAATCGGTCGGTGCCGCTGCCCAACCACTCCACCACGAGGTTCTGGCGATTCGGGCCCTCCAGAAAGTCACCAACGTCGGTCGGGCCGTACCAGTTCACCACGGCCGCCACCTCGATGGGTTCATCGCCCGCACAGCGGGCATCCAGTCCGGTGGATTGCCCGAGCATGCCGGCGGAGAGGGCGAGGTGTCCGCCCGCCGAGTGTCCGGTGACGACGATCCGGGAGGGGTCGAGGCCGTGTTCGTCAGCGTTTCGCATCACCCACCGCACCGCGCAAAGGACGTCTTCGACCGCGGCCGGAGCATGGGACACGCCCCCAAGCCGGTACGAGACGTTGACGGCCGCCCATCCCATGCCGAGGTAGGGCATCACATTGAGGGAGCTCTGGGTTCTCGAGCCCCGGACCCAGAAGCCTCCGTGGAAGTACAGGACCGTGGGGGCCGGCTCCACCGGATCCCGGGGCAGGTAGAGGTCGAGCTTGTTCTCCCACCCTTCGGCGGTGAGGTAGGTGATATCGGGTACGACACGATACGCTGCGGCCGTCTGAGCCGCCGATACAGTCGCGTCGTTCGCCTGGGCGAGGGAAGGCGCAGCGGACGTCACAAGGTACAGCCCGGCCAGGGCAAACGCTCCGGCGCACCTCCGGGTGGAGTGGATCACCTCCGCCTCCGGGTTCAGGTAGATTCGAACACCTTCGATAGGGGCATCATCGATGCCCGGACGGAGTTCGGCAAGTGAACCTGGTTCCTTGGGAGGGGTACGGCTAGCTTCCAGCCGGCAGTGCCCTGGCGGCTGCATTGGTTGGTCGGAGTCGAGTGGGCTCTTCTGCCCCAGCGAGCCGGCCAAGGTTCTCCGGGACGGTGCCCACGCGTGAAGACGCTTCAAGCGAAACCGGATTCCCCAACCCGGTATCGGGTTCGTGGACAGAGGCTTCGGAACCTGATCCATTGCCTGCTCGTCGGAGCTTCGGCGTTCGCGGGCGCCGCGTGTGCCTCCACAGGCGGTGAGCGAGCGGACCTCCCGTCGAATCGCATCATCACCGAGGCCCAGCTCAACGAGATCTCGGTCACTCACCTCTACGAGGCGGTCCAGCGCCTGCGTCCTGGATGGCTTCAATCGTCCAGTCCCAGGCGAGCGGCGCTCGGCTCAGGGATCGTCGTAGCCATGAATGGGTCGTACTTTGGCATGGTGGGGAGCCTGAGGGAGATTTCCCCGGTGGACGTGGTGGAGCTCCGCTTCCTCGAGGGCGGTGAGGCCGAGCCGATGATCATGGGGCTTCGGCCCGGGCAGCACGTCGACGGTGCGATCATGGTCCAGATGCGGGGGAGGGACTGATTCTCACCCCGCCTTCAGTACGCGGAGCTGCTCGAACAGGGTCTTCCGGGCCCTGACCTTCCGCTGACGTATCGTGGCCGGAGCGGCCCCTTCAGTACGCGCCACCTCGGTGCACGACACATCGTCCATCAACGTCAGCATGGCGACGCGCTGCTGCTCCGGAGGGAGTTCTTCGAGCGCCGTCCGCACGGTCTTGCTCACCTCTTTGCTCGCGAGCCCCGAAGCCGGATCGGGAGCGGGATCCGGAGAGTCCGTGCCATTCCAGCGTAGCTCGCGCCTTCGGGCCCGCCTCAGCTCCCGGATTACGTTGCGGAGAGTCCCGAAGGCGTAGGGAGCGATCGCGGCTGGGGGGCATTTTCCCTTCTGCATGGCCGTCCAGGTACGCAAGAGCGTTTCCTGACAAGCGTCCTCACAGTCGTCGAAGTCTTCGAGTTGACGGCGGGCCAGGGACAGCAGCCTCGGTCGGAGCGACTCCATGCAGCTCGGCTCGTCGAGGGGGTTCGGGCCGCAAGCGTCGAAGTAGTCGCCAGTCCGGGAGGCCGGCCGCCGATGCCGTCCCGATCGGGGAGAAGTGTCGGCCTTCGACAGTCTGAGTACAGGGCTTTGCGCTCGAGACATGGAGTGCCTCCGGATTGCAAGTGTTCGGGCTGATCTGTCAGGTATGGCCCGAACCTACCGAGGTGCTCGCACACTCCCGTCTTGGACGATTCTCGCGAAGCGCACGCTCTTGTATCCCGTCCGTCGCGGAGGCGTCAGTCGGTGATCTGGTGAGCGTCACGCGCGCGTCACGCGCTCAGGTCGATTGACGGACGCGCCCACCTGATCGCCCGGTGATCGGACGGGTCCGGAGGGGGGCTCCGGAAGAGAAATCCTGTGGCTGGATTCAGGTGCCGCGGCAGGGTCGTCCGGGAATCTGCACCGGACGGTAGGCATAATTCCGCCCTTCGAGGTGCGCGCCCGTTGCCGCGAAGTACTCAAGCCAGAAGTCCTTCACGATCCGGGAGCTCAACGTGTCGCCGCGCGCTCCGGCGACGAAAACGCAGAGTCCGCCGAGGTCGGGGAGCCGGCCCTCTGCGTGGCGTCGCTGGATCCAGCCGTCGGGAGGCATGTGTACCAGGCCTTCCATGTTCATCTCCCGGTTTGCCTGGAGCATGTCGGAGTAGAGCACGAGGGTGGCGGGTCGGTCGGGGTACGCCTGGAGCTCAGCGCCAACCAGGTGCAGGGTGGAGAGGATGTCGGTCCCATCGATGTCGTCGCGCCCCTCGGGATCGCTGAAGCGCACGATGTAGTCGCGAGCGTCCTGGACGAACCGGGCCAGGGTCACGGAGTCGCGCGGCACGTGGCGGTCCGTGAATTCCCTGGCGGGGACCTGCTGCGACCACCGCCGAGGTTCCTCGTCGAGGGAGAGCTCCAGGAGCTCGATCGCCACGATGCGGTCCTCGTGCCCGAGGCGACCGAGTCGGTCGCGAGTGAGTCGCGCGGCGTGCTCGAGTTCGTGGTTCTGCACGCTCGAGGAGCGGTCGTACACGAAGATCAGCAGCTCGGGCTCGCTTTCGCGAGACGGTCCCTCGCTCGCCCTCGAATCTTCCGGGCCGCTGCAGCCCAGCAGAACGCCGAGCGTCGCGACGAGAGCGAGCCCCGACCGCCAAGGCGTGGTCACCATGTCGCACCGGACTCTTCGGTGAAGCGGCGCCGGAGGTCGGTGAAGCGCTCAGCCAACTCCCCACGCTCCCGCTCGTAGTCGGCCGGGTCGCGGAGGACGAGGTCGTCGACCCCGGTGGAGGCCGCAGCCGCCTCGAGCTTCATCGGGGTCGTGAAAGCGACGACAGAGCGCGGATCGACACGGCGGATCCGGGAATTCTCGGCACGGTACGTGGCGAACACCGACTCGAGCTCATGCACCAACGATCGCCTTCGGCTTGCCGGCCCCGTGCGAAGTTGCGACTTGAGTCCCCGGATGTCCCTGCCCACCTTGGCGAGGAGCTCGGAGCTGGTCCCGGCGCACTCCTCCCCGGTCTCCACCAGGGCGCGGCGCTCATCTTCGAAGGGCGATTCGTTGAAGTGCTCCTTGCGGGCATCGCGGCGGTGGAAGTACGCGGCAGAGATCGCGCATAGCACCAGGGTCAGGTTGAGCAGGAGGATCGGGAGATTCATGCGGGCCATCGAGAGCGAGTACTCCCGAAGCTCCGTGGCCACCGCCTCTACGTCTTCCGCCCGGTTGTCCAGCTGGTTGGCCTCCAGGATTTGGCCGTCGACCCGGAGCCAGCCGGCCTGCCGCCGGAGCTCCTCCACCTGCTCCATGTCCTGCACATAGCGCTCCTCCCCGACCTCGCCGAGCGTGACGCGGGCCTCGTAGAGGACGCCCAGGGTGAGTACGAGGCCCACCGCGCAGAGGACGATGGGCACGATATTCTCCTTCGCCGAGCGGCTGTGCACCGTGTGCCGACGATCCTTGCGCTCTCCCTGCATGACGAGGTCGCGCAGGGCGTGCCCGAAGAAGTGGGCCAGGACGCAGAGGAAGGTGATCACCCCCGCCGCCAGAAGGGCGGCGTCCGGTCGGAAGAGAATGTGCGCGGCCACTCGCTCCATCCCGGCGAACCACCCGGTGGACAACTCCGTCAGGAGCTGGATCTGGCGCTCGGAGATGGGGTCGCGGGGGAGGAGGGCGTTGAAGACCGGAGCGTTGGCGAAGAACTCCACGAGGCCGAGGAAGACGAGAGCCGAGACGTAGGCGCCCGTGGGAAGGCCGCGACCGCGACGCTGACCTTCGGTGTCGAGCTCCTGGGTCACCTCCTCCTGGCGAATGGCGAAGCGCGCCTTCAGCCGGATCAACTCGTTCACCAGTCGCTCGAAGCGGTCGATGCCGAGGGCGGTCTTCCCGAGCCGATCCAGGATCCGCTCCTCCTGGTCGGCGATATCGCGGTGGAAGCCGCGCTCTTCGCGCGATTCCCATCGCCTGAGGAGGGAAAGGCAGCGATCCTTGAGCTCCAACTCCGAGGCCACCGGTCCCTCGGCATCCTCCGGGGGCGCGTTGCGCTCCGCATCCTCCCGCGCCAGCCGTCGCGCCTCCGACCGGATGCGTTCGATCTCGGCCTCCGTGGGATCGGGAGCCGGGCCCCCGAGATCGACGTATCCCCGATTCTCAGACGTATCGACCGCCTTGGCGGACCCGGCCTCTGCCGAACCGCCCGCATCGTCCAGCCAGGGGCGCCCCCGGTCGGCCCCGGAGGTCCACGATCCGCGCGCTCCGGCGTCGGCCCGGTCAGTGGTTCCGAGCTCCGCCGGGCTCGGTCGTCGGTTGTTTCCGGATCGGTCATCCACGGCTCTTCACCTCGGTCGAATCGTGATTGTGCGCATTTCGCTCAACGACGTGGGTCGATGAAGTAGGAGTTGCAGGCCCGCAGGAGGAGGTCGGACTCCAGGGTCGGCTCGACCCCCCGGTAGCGCGCATAGTCACAGATGTCGGCCACGATGTCCCGGGGGTGGCAGGATCTGGGCTCGATCCCCTTCTCGGAGTAGAACTGATCGAATATCACCTCCACCGCCGCCTCCGAATACTCGACGCCGCGCTGGGCGCACACCCGCCGCAGGATCTCCCGGAACTGGGTTCGGGTCGGCGACGGCATCGGGATCTTGTGGCGGATCCGGCGAAGGAACGCCTCCTCCACGAGGTCCGCGGGGTTCAGGTTCGTGGCGAAGAAGACGAGACAGTCGAAGGGGACTTCCAGCTTGTGTCCGGTCGACAGGCCCAGGTAGTCCGTGCCCCGGTCGAGGGGGATCATCCAGCGATTGAGGAGGTCCCGCGGGCGGACGCGCTGGCGGCCGAAGTCGTCGATGACGAAAACCCCCCCGTTGGCCTTCATCTGCGGGGGAGCTGTGAAGACTCCGCGCCGAGGGCTCTCCTGCAGGTCGAGCTCGTCCAGGGTGAGCTCTCCGCCGACCATGATGCCGGGCCGGCGTACCCTCACGAATCGCCGGTCGTGGGTCGGAAGCTCGGGGAGGAGATCTCGACCCAGGTCGCCGATCTCGCCGTACGGGGCTCCGTCCTCGTTTTCGTCCTCGACCGGGTGGTGCAGGTGCGGGTCGAAGATCTGGATGATCTGTCCCGCCATCTCGACGGCGTGCGGCACGTAGATCGAGCTGCCGATGATCGCGGTCACCGCCAGCGCCACCTCGGTCTTTCCGTTTCCCGGGTGCCCGAAGAGGAAGACCGAGCGCCCGGAGTTCAAGCCGGGCCCGAGCCGCTCGAGGAACTCCTCGCTCAAGACCAGGTGGTCGAGGCCGTCCCGGATCCTGTCCTTCGAAATGGGGTGCCTGCGCACGCTCTGGCCCGCCACCCACTCCCGGTAGAGTCGGCTCGGGACCGGTGCGGGACCAATGTATCCGTTCGTCTGGAGGAGCTCACTTGCTCTCTTGCGCCCCTCCCCCGTGAGGTCGAAGACATAGGACCTCCGGCCGTGTCCGTCGGTGCCCCGGACCTCGACCAGCCTCCTCTGCTGCAACGTGAGGAGGCGATCGTCCAGCACCGTAAAGGGGAGGTGCTGGGCATCAGATAGATCCCGTCCGGTGCGGGCGCCCTGACGATAGAGAGTCTTGAGGAGCAGGTCGCTTACGAAGGCCTCGGACAACCCCGTGTCGGCGAGAGTCTCCGGCACCGGAGGTCTGGCCGGGAGCGTCCCCGGTTCGGTCACTGGCCGGGTCTGTTCGTCGAGCGTGTCGAGGTGCATCGGGTCTCCTTGCTGCGCGAGGGGGATCAGACCGGCGCGGTGCGCTCGGCCGGGCTCCAGTCCACGAGATCGCCAGTGCTTGTGCCCGTGCGTTCGATCGACCCTGCCGGTAACTCCAGGGCGACCCGGGCCCCCCGGTGCATCCGGGTCTTTCCCCAAGGGGGCAGCTCCGGGTACAGGGCCACGACCGTCCCGGCCCCATCCAGGAGGACGACGTCCAGGGAGTACCGCATTCCCATCATGTGGACGCCCCGGCTGGGGACGATCAGGAGTCCTTCTCCCTCCTGCGGCTCAGGGCGCCCGAGGAGCCCGCGGAGGCGGGTCCACCGGGTATCGGCGATCGCAACGCGGTCGCCGAGCGGCACCTTCCGGGTCCGGTTCTCCACCGTGGCGAGCTTCATGGTCCCCCCATTCCCGCGAAGGCGTCGCGGATGTGAAAGAGCGCGGGACCCAGGATGACGATGAAGATCGACGGGAAGATCAGGAGCACGATCGGGATCAGAAGCTTGACCGTGAGCTTGGCGGCGTTCTCCTCCGCCCGCTGCCTCCGCTTCGTGCGCAGCTCGTCGGCGTGGATCCGGAGGGCGTCGGCGATCGAAGTGCCGAAGCGGTCGGTCTGAATGAGCATGGCCACGAACGATCGGACATCCGGGATCCCGGTCCTCTCTCCCAAGTTGCGCAAGGCCTCCTCGCGAGGGGTGCCCGCCCTCATTTCGAGGCTGACGAGCATGAACTCCTCGGAGACCTCCGGGCTGACCCGTTCCATCTCCTCACCTACGCGCACCATCGCCTGATTCAGCCCCAGCCCCGCCTCCACGCACACCACCATCAGGTCGAGGGCGTCGGGAAGGGCTCGCCGGATCTCTTCCTGCCGGCGCCGGACGCGCCGTCGCACGTAGAGGAAAGGGATCATCCATCCCAGGAGCCCGCCCATCACCATGAGGAGGAGACGGTGGCCGGCGGACGCTCCGAAGAAGGCCGCCAGGAGGATGCCGCCCGCGAACCCAATCCCCGCCAGGGTGAGGCGGACACCGAAGTAGATCGTGCCCGCGTTGGCGCGCCTGTACCCGGCGTGCACGAGCATCTTCCTCAGTTCTTCGCGTCGGCCCTTTTCGCCCGCGACGCGGTCGCCGAAGGCCTCGAGAAACGCCTCGAGGGATTCCCGACGGTGCCTGCGCCGTCTGCGTTCACGCACTTCGCGGAGCTCCCCGACACCCGTTGGGGCCGCGTGCACGCGGCGCCGGACGAGCCGGGCTTCAGGGCTCGAGACCGCCTGAGCCATTCCCAGCACGAGGAGCGACACCGACATCGCCACCAACGCCACGATGAACCAGATCATGATCGACTGCGCCTCCCGTTGCCTGTTTGACCTAGACCTGGAGGTCCGCCATGCGGCGAACCACGAAGAACCCGGCAAGCATCATCACCGCGCCCACGGCCAACGCCGCACGCCCCAACGGCTCAACGAAGAGCGGCGTCATGTAGTCCGGGTTGAGCGCATACATCCCGATGCCGGCCACGAAAGGAGCGAGTCCCACGACCACGGAAGTCATTCGCCCGTGGGCCGACTTCGTTTTCACGTCGCGTTTGAAACGGAAACGACTCCGGATCACGCCGGAGAGCCCGTCGAGGTTTTCGGCCAGATTCCCGCCGGATTCCCTCTGGATGAGGACGGCCGTCACGAAGATCCTCACGTCCACGAGATCCATGCGGTCGGCCAGGGAGAGGAGGGATTCAGAGAAGGGGAGTCCGAAGCGCTGTTCCTGGTAGATTTGTCGAAACTCCGTCGCCGCGGGCTCCTCAGCCTCCTCTCCCACCACCTGAATCCCCGCGGCGAGGGAGTGTCCGGCTCGGGCCGCTCTTGCAAGGAGATCGATCGCGTCCGGAAAGTGCTCCTCGAAAGCCTGGAAACGTCTTCTCCGCTTGAGCTTCACCCAGGCCAGGGGGACGTAGGCGCCAGCCGCGGCAAGGAGGACGGCGGCGAGGGGGCTTCGAGCGAGGACTGCGGCCGCGAATCCGATGCCGATGCCGGCTCCGAGGCAGGCGAGGATCAGGGATCCCACGCTCCACCGCAGGCCGGCCTGGTCGAGGAGGCGCTGAAGATCCGCTCGCTGCGGTAGGCGCAGAAGGAGCGGTTCGAGCCAGGCGGGGCCGAGGGGGCGGTCCTCCACGACCAGTCGCTCCCCCCGATCGGGCGCGTCCTCGCTCCGGTCGTGCTCCCGGTCCCCGATCCGGCGGAGCGCCTGAGTCGCTGAGCGCTCCCTGAGCCATCGCCGGACGGCCTCCCAGAGAAGCGCGAGCGACAAGGTGATCAGGGCCGCGGTGGCGAAGACCGTGGCGGCCAGGACGAGGTCAAGGGTTCCCAAGGCTTCCATCATCGCACCACCTCCTCAGCGGCCGTCCGGCCGGAGATCCGTGAAGAGCGTTTCTTCGAGGTCGATACCGGCGGCCTGAAGCTGCTCGGCGGCTCGGGGCCGGATGCCGCTGGCCCGGAACGCTCCCACCACGCGCCCTTCCCGGTCGAGTCCCCGGCGTTCGAATCGGAAGATGTCCTGCATCGTGACCACCTCCCCCTCCATCCCCACGATCTCCGCGATGCTCACGATGCGGCGCCCGCCGTCGGAATGCCTGGCCAGGTGAATCACAAGGTCGATCGCGGAGGCGACCTGCCTGCGCATGGCCGCTTCGCCCAGGCTCAATCCCGCCATCTGGATCATCGTTTCCAGACGGGCGAGAGCGTCCCTGGGGGAGTTGGCGTGGAGGGTGGTGAGCGATCCGTCGTGGCCCGTGTTCATCGCCTGAAGCATGTCCAGGGCCTCGGCCCCGCGCACCTCGCCTATGATGATCCGGTCCGGCCTCATGCGCAGGGAGTTGATCACGAGCTGGCGCTGTCCCACGGCGCCCTCTCCCTCGATGTTCGGGGGACGGGTTTCCAGGCGAACGACGTGGGGCTGCCGGAGTTGGAGCTCGGCGGAGTCCTCGATCGTCACGATGCGCTCCGAGTGCGGGATGGACCCGGAGAGCATGTTGAGGAAGGTCGTTTTTCCGGAGCCGGTTCCGCCGGAGATCAGGATGTTCAGCCGGGCCCTCACCGCCGCCTGGACGAATTCCAGCATTGCCTCAGTGAGCGTTTCGTTGCGAAGCAAATCCTCGGCCGAGAGGATGTCCTGTCGGAACTTCCGGATCGAGACGTGCGGGCCGTCGAGCGCGAGCGGGGGGATGATCGCATTCACTCGCGATCCGTCTTCCAGGCGCGCGTCGACCATCGGGGACGAGTCGTCGATCCTGCGGCCAACCGCCGAGACGATCCGGTCGATCACCTGGAGGAGGTGCCGATCGTTCTTGAACTTGATGTCCGTCGGCACAAGCCTCCCGTCCCGCTCGATGTAGACCTGGTCGTGCCGGTTGACGAGGATGTCGGAGATCGACGGATCCTTGAGGAGCGGCTCGAGGGGACCCAGACCGAAGATCTCGTGAACGAGTTGCTCCACGACCTGCTCCCGCTCGCCCAGGTTGAGCGGCGTGTTTTCCTGGGCGAGGAGTCGCCGGACGAGCGCAGCGATCTCCTGCTCAGCCTCGGCGCGATTCCGCTGGCTGAGCAAGGCGAGGTTCAACCCCTCGAGGAGCTTGCGGTGAAGCCTACTCTTGATCTCCTGAAACTCGGAGGAGATCGCGAATTCGTCCGGAACACCTTGAGGGGCAGGTGCGTTCGGGCCTCGAGAACTCCAGCTCGGCTCCTCCGCGGACTCGGGCTTCGCCTCGACCCGAGTATTGCGCGGGAATCGATCCTTGAGGTCGGTCATCGGTCTCTCATCCAGGGTTCCGGTTCGTGTTCATGCTCGTACCGCGGAGCTCAGCCGCGATCTACGTGGCCGTTTCTGAGGGCGGACACCAGGCCTCCGAAGAGTCGGGATCTGGGCTTGGGAGCCGTCTGGATTCCGGTGATGTCCGCGGCCAGCTTTCGCACGTTCTCGGCGTAGGCCGATCTTCCTTCCAGGACGGCCGGCCGTCCTTCGTTGATCGAATCGAGGACCGCCCGGTAGTCGTTGCGTAGCGTCCAGTGGACCTTCATGCCTAGCGTCTTTTCCACCTCGGAGACCGGGATCGGATGGGAGGGGCTGAACCGGTTTACGATCAGGCGGATCCAGTCGTCGTCCCGCCCGCTCGCCAAGCCCTGTAGGAGAGGCAGGGAGCGGGTGACGTTCCTAAGCGACTGGAGATCCGCGGTCGTCAGGAGGAAGATCCCGTCCGAGGCCTCGAAGGCGTGGAGGGTGACGGCGTTCAAGGTTTTCGGGACGTCGACGATCACGTAGTCGTACTGCTCCTTGAGGAAGCCCAGGATCTTTCCGATCCGATCGCCCTCGACGGTGCCGAAGTCCCCCGGCTGGTAGGGGGCCGACAGGAGCTCCACGCCCGATTCGTCCCGCTCGATGTACGAAGCGAGGAGACCCTCGTCGACCCGGTGGTAGTTGCGGACCAGGTCCACGCTGCTGAACCGCGGGTCCTTTCCGAGGAGGAGCGCGGTTTCGCCCAACTCGAGGTCGAGGTCCACGATGAGGGTGCGCTTCCGGGAGACCTGATGGATCGCCACCGCGAGGTTCACGGCGAAGGTCGTGGCTCCCGAGCCCCCCTTGGGACTGAAGACGGAGAGGAGCCGGCCGAGTTGGCGGGGGGTCTGCTGGTCTGCGGCCTTTCCCGTCTTGCGGCGCAGGCGCTCGATCACGCCTTCCACCTTCCGGGACTCGAGGGGCTTCGGGAGGAACTCCAACACCCCCGCCTCCATTGCGCGCAACAGGATCTCGGGAGAGTCCGCGCTTCCGGCCCCCACCACGGCCCTTGCTATCCCGGATTCGATCAGGAATTCCGAGAACTTGAGTCCGACGTGCGGATCCGACTCGAGGTCGACGAATACGACGTCGGCTTCGAGCCCTCGGAGGCGCTCGAGGTGCGAGTCGGTGATGGCCGTGAAGGCGGCCTCCACGGTGAGGCCGATGTCGACCTCCCCGGCGGCGGAGACGATCTCCGCGAACCGACTCTGGAACTCCGGGTCGGTCGAGATCACGGCTCCGACGAGCGCACCCTGAGCTGTCACATGTTCCTCGTTCACGTTCCTCTCACTTTCCGATGCGAGGGTTGGTGACCGGCCAACAGCGGTGCCGGCCGGCTGCGCCGCGCGGAAGGGCGGCGCCGGGGCAATGTCTGGAGACGTCGGCATCGCATCGGTCCGCTACTCCACGATTCGCAGGGTGGAGACCAGCGACCCGCTTCCGGGGCCTCTGGCGGCGGGACCTACGCCGGTGACGTCGGTGAAGCGTGCCCGCACGTGTCGGTTCGGCCCGGGTGAGCTGACCACCTCCTCGATGAAGACCCCGATGAAGCCGGAGGGCTGAAACTGATCCGATCCGGCCGGTCCATTGGGCCCGACTTCGGGGTCGAAGAGGACGATTGCACGGGACCGCGGGCTCCCGCGGCAGACCATGCTGCCCTCGGAGGTGACGCACCCCGCGCCCCCGTTCGCGCCGGGATTCCAGATGGCCGTGGGGTCCCGGTCCACGAGCTCCTGGAAGGCTCCGTTGGGGAGGACGAGGGTCTCCTGGGCCCCGGGATTGACGATCAGGTCGTCGTCCAGTCCCATCGATTCGCCCTCATCGCAATCATCAAGGATCATCGCCTCGGTGTTTGGCACGTTCGGCGAGGTTCCCAAGCGGACGAAGGTGCTCCACCACGGTTCGAGACCGAAGGTGCCGCCGCCCCCACCTCCTCCTGGGGGGCCAGCGCCCCCACCCGGAGGACCTCCTCCACCCGGCGGTCCGCCCCCACCCCCGCCCGTCGGCGGACGGAGGATCACGACGCTGCCGCGATCGCCGGTGGAATACCCTGTGAAATTCGTGTTGTAGGTCCACTCGCTTGGGGAATCGCTCGCGTTCTGCACCCAGGGCTGGTAGTGGTGTCCGGGCTCGAAGTCGTCGGTGGGCTCGGAATACTCGGCGCAGGCGGTCCCCGTCCAGCTCTTGCACCAACGATCGGGAATCGCGATGGGAAGGACACACTGCGCCTGCGAAGCGGTCCAGACTTGGGCCGCTGCCTCGGCGCTGATGTCGGCCGTCTCGATTCCGAGGACGCGGGCGAAGAAGGTGGCGACCGGGTTCCCGCGGGCTTCGGTGCGAAACACCCGAACCCGGACGAGCTGTTCGGCGATCTCCACGTCGATATCGCCATCCAGGACCTCGAGCGCTCCCCGGAGAACGGGGTTGCTTTCCGCGAATGTCCTGGCCTGCTCGCGGGCGAGGTTCCCGTCGCCGGGAGCGACGATGAAGACCCCGGCACCGGCGTGAGCACCGGCGTCCGCCGCCCGTTGCGCCTGGCTCCGGGCCGTGAAGAGGATCCCGAGGTCCACTGCGAGCGCGACCATGCCGAGGAGGACGACCAGGCTCACCGCCACGAGCACGAGGACGGTTCCCCTTTCCTCCGAGGCGAGCCGACGCCACAGGCCGGCGGGTCTCATCGGTCCTCTTCAACGAGGCCGCCGGCCCCGAGTTCGGCTCCACCCCCATCCGGAGCCGGAAGCTCCTCGGGCCGCATCTGCTCGAACCACTCCCAGGTGCCGGGCTCGCCGGTCGGCAGGTCGGGAACCTCCATGTCCGGCCCGACGAGATGGGGGGTCACGAGGACGAGGAGCTCGGTCCGATTCTGACGATGCGAGGTCGACCGGAAGAGGGCTCCCAAGAGGGGGATGTCGCCCAGGAGGGGGATCTTGCGCACGCTTTCGGAGAGCTGGTTGTCCATGAGGCCCGCGATCGCGAAGGTCTGGCCTTCCTGCACTTCGACCACCGTGTGGGCCCGTCGGGTGAGAAGGCTCGGGATCGAAAACCCGCCGACCTGGAGTCCACTCGCGAAGTCGAGGGTCGAGACCTCGGGCTCGACTTCCATCCGTATGGCTCCCGAATTCGTGATCTGGGGCGTGAAGTTCAGTCGGATTCCGAACTCCTGGAACTGGATGGTGGCCGCCGCCTGCGCGCCCGGCTGCATGACCGGGTAGGGGAACTCGCCGCCCGCCAGGAAGGAGGCTGTTTCGTTGGGCAGAGTGAGGAGGTTCGGCTCCGCGAGGCTCTGGAAGTGCCCGGCGCTTCTGAGCGCCTGGATGAGCACGTTTACGTTGGAGCTGCGGTGGAACATGAAGAAGTTCACGGCATCCGAGAACGTGCGGTCGGGTCCGTCGAACTCCAGGAAGGAGCCCTGCGGGGGCACCACGCCGCCGGGAGAGATCATTCCCTCGTCGTCGCCCCGCGGCCGGAACGGATCGATCCGGGTCACGTGGGCCCCGAGATCCTGAAGCGCGCTGCGGTCCACCTCGGCGATGCGGACCTGGAGGAGGACCTGGCCGCGATCGGGGACCACGATGTAGTCGAGGACGTGGGCTTCCGCTTCGAGGCTGGCCGCGAGCTGGAGCGCTCGTTCCGCGGCCTGGGCGTCGGTGGTTTCTCCCGTGAGGATCACGGTGTTGCCCACCGCCGAGACGCTGAAGGTCTCGTCGGGGAACATCCTCCTCAGCTCCTCTTGGATGGTGCCGGCGTCGGCGGTCACCCGGATCGTGTAGGCTTGCCGCCGGCCTGCGGAATCCCAGAAGAGGAGGGTGGTGGTGCCGGGCTGAAGCCCGTTGACGACCACCTCGCGGGCCGTGACGGTGATCACGTCGGCGATGTCGGGATCGGTGACCAGCACTCGCTCCAGGTTGGTCTGGTGCGAGATCACTTCCGAGTTTCCGCGAGCGACCGTGATCACGGTCCGCTCTTGCGCCTGCGCGGAGGCGACGGCCGCTGCCGGTGTCGGGGATCCGTTCTGGCCGTGGGCGGGCGGCGCCGTGGCCAAGAGCAGGCCCAGCGCCGCGATCGCCGCGACGACCGAACCGATGGGTGTCCGTCGGCCGGAGTCGGCTCCGTCCCCTCTTCTATGTCCAATAACGGTCCTCATCATCCGTCCTCTTGGTCGTTGTCGCCGATGGCGGTGTCCACGGTAGAGGTGCTCCGCTCCGGCCCGCGATAGACTTCGACTTCGAGTCGCGACGGCTGCGGAGGCGGAGAGGGTGCCGGGGCCGAGCTTCGAACCACGGGCGCGGGAGGCGCCGGGCGCCCCGCGAGGAGGTGGCTCGCCCGAATCCCCGGCGAGTCGATCGAGTCGAGATCGAGCGGATTCCGGAGGGCGAGCTGGAGCCGGGCGTTCGAGTGGGCGAGAGCAAGCTTCTCGGCCTCCTCGGGATCGACCAGCAGGGTCACCACGGACACCTGCTCGGGGTTGCCGTCGGGATTGCGCTCGATCGACTGCCCGGCCGAAAGCACCTCCAGGTTGTGCAGGACGACCCGGGTTTCCGGCTCGCTCTGATTGGTGCCGCGATCCAGCGTCACCACCACATCCACCCGGGTTCCGGGGAGCACGAAGCCCGCGACCCCGACCACATCGTCCACTCGCACGGACATCGCGCGCCTCCCCTGCGGGATCATGATCTGCATTCCGCCGCCCGCATCCGGGCCGGCCAGCTTGCTCGACAGGAGGGGCTCGTTCGTGCCCACGGGCGTAAGGAGACCTCGACCCACCACCTCCGCCGCGCTCGTGCTGTAGCCGGCCGGAAGGCTGTGGCCCGGCCAGTCCACCATTCGGATGTCCTCGGAGGTGAGGAGGACGCCCACGTTCATGTCCCGGGCGGCGACCGCTACGGGCACGACCGCAGGGGTGTCCCCGTCGCCGGCAGACGGTTCGGGGCTGCGCAGGACCTGGATGGCGAGGAAGGCGGCCAGCCCGCCTGCGGCCAGGCTCAGCGTGAGCAGGAGTAGGGCTTGTCGTCGCATGGGTGGCTCTCGCTTCTGAGTGTCATTCGTTCCGCATCACGATGTTGCTGCGGATCGTGACGGTTCCGAACCGGTCTTCCTCGCCGCCCCAGAGTCCGACGAGGGGGCCGAGGAAGATGAAGGTGTGGGGGTATTCGATCTGAACGTCGGTCGCGGTCCCGGCTCGTCCAGGCCCGAAGCAGTCCGCCCCGCTGCCCGCGTCGCAGAGGATCTCCACCGCCGCGAGAGCGGGGTCGAGGCCGCTACTGGCGAGACGCACGTCGATGGCGTCGAGAACGTTGGTCAGGGTTCCTTGCGGCGGGGGGAGCACTGCGATCCGAGCTCCCTCCCGGGCTGTGTTCGTCACCACCTGGCTCGTCCGCCACGCCGTTCCGAACTCGAGGAGGCCGACCACGAGCAGGAGGAGGGCGGGCACGACGATCAGGAATTCGACGATCGCCTGGCCGCCGTCCCCGCGGAGCCGTGGGAGCATCCGGGCGCGCTCTCTCACAGGAACCACCCGTAGAGCGCGCCCGCGGAGATCGCGATGCCGTAGGGGACCGTGACCGCGTCGGGGTGGTCCAGCGTCATCGGGGCATGCGGCTCCTCCCGCTTCCAGCGCGTGAAGCTCCGGCTGCCCAGGGAGCGGAGGATCGCGTACACCCCCCAGAGGGTGCGGGCGATCGCTCGCCTGCGGACCATCTCCACCACGGCCAGGAGCCCGCCCACGAGAGCGGTCACGGCCAGGGCGGGTGCGATCCGCTCGAGACCCAGGAGGGCCCCGAAGGCCGTGAGCAGCTTGACGTCCCCGCCTCCGAGGCCACGAGCCAGGAAGAAAGGGAGGCTCAGGAGGAAGCAGAGCCCTGCTCCCGCCAGGCCGGAGCCGAGCGCGGGCAGACCGAAGAAGGAGCGGGCGACGAGCGCGATGACGAAGGCCGACACGGTGAGCGCGTTCGGGATCCTGCGCTCCCGGACGTCGAACCAGACGGCGGCGATCGCCGTCGCGGCCAGCGTCCCTCCAATCAGCCAGTCGGTCATCGGGGTCGGTCTCCCGGTTCGGTTGCGAGTGGGATCGGGCGGGGAGTTCCCGGTCGATCCGTGGTTTCTTCAGCCGGGTCGTTCACTCCGGATCTCCGCTACGAATCCGTGTGGGCGCTGGCCCCTCGGCGGCCAGCGGGGGCGGGACCGCGGAGGCGTGCTCAACTGCACGCCCCCGCGAATCCCGCTGGGCAGCAGACGATCAGTCACCCGGGTGCTCAGCGAGCACCTCACCGGTTCTGTCAAACACGCCCTCGATCGCCTCTCGGAAAGTGACCAGGACCACGACCAGCCCGATCCCAATCAGAGCCACGAGCAGGGCGTACTCCGACATGTCCTGCCCCGACTCGTCCTGCCACAGGGTCCTGAGAAACTGCTCCATGGATACCTCCCGGCCTTTCGGCCAATGCAACGTGCACGTTGTGCGACCGGGTCGCGGGACTCCCGAGCTTCCCTCCCGTCCGGCGCCGGGCCGTCGGGTCACCCCGATCGACCGCGTCCACGACCGCGACTCACCCTGTACATGACACGGACCCCCG
>SLCK01000100.1 GCA_007125845.1 Gemmatimonadota bacterium | reverse complement strand
TCCCTTCGCTCTCGGAGACGTTCCAGCGACCGGAGACTCCGGCGCCGAGGCGGGCGATCCCGATCGGATACGTGCCCGTGACCCCGTAGTCGAGGAAGGTGGTGGTGTCGTCGATGTCCTCGTCGTCGCCCCTGTAGAACATCGTGGTGACTCCACCCCGAGCTCGAACCAGAGCACCGTCGCCCACGGGGAGGGTTTCCTGGAAGCTCGCCGCGGCGGAAAGGGGAACGATGTCCTCCAAAAAGGCTTCGCTGCGCATCGGATCCGCGAGGACGCCCACGACGTCGCCAAAGCTGTCCTCATCCGCAGTCGTGATCGGGATACGGGCGCCGAGCTCCAGGGCGACACGATCCCACTGCGAGAACTCGATTCCGAGATACGGGTTCCCCAGGACCGTATTCCCCTCTCCTTGCGAGAGACCGGCCACATCCAGCTTTCCGTACGCGAAGGGAATCTCGGCCACTGCGGACCACTGGTGGTTCACCGGGTGCCTGCCCGAAAGGAACCAAGCCGACGAAGGCGCGGTCACCTCGAGCGGGCTCTTGATGTTGGGGTGGCTCGCCTCCAACCACATCCCCTTCTCTGGGGTCGCGGGCAGCAGGTAGCTCTGGGCCTGCGCGTGCTGCACCCCGATGGTGGACGCTGCGAGGAGGGCCACGGCGAAGGTCGACCCGATCCTGTTCATGGTGCTCACCTGTTTCCTTTCGTTTTGGATGCTGAACCGGCTCTCCCCGGTCCTGGACGGGAGCGTCGGTGTTCGGCGCCCCCACGGAGACGTTCCTCGTGCCCGTCTCTTCCTGCGAACAAGGATGCCTCCCCCCGGTTAGCCGCCGATTTACAGAGATCCCGGCGTCCCCGCGGGCACCGCTTAACGGCCAAGCTGAAGCGATCCACCGTAGCTTGGCTCATGAACGTGCGAACTCCACCGCAGGGGCAGGCCACCATGCCGGAGCCCAACGGACTCGAAGGCGGGTCGACGCCCGAGGTGCCCACACCCGTGCGGAAAGCCGTGCTGACGAGCGGTGGCATCGAAACCCGATACCACCGGGCGGGCCACGGTGCCCCGGTCCTCCTCCTGGCCGATAGCCCGTTCCCCGGCGCGTCGATCGATCGACTCTTCGAGGGGCTTGCGGGCTCCTTTCGAGTGATCCGGCCGGAGGTCCCGGAGACGCAGCCCGGTGCACGCGCGGACCGATCGGCCCCTCCCGTCGGCTCCACCTGGATCCGGGAATTGATCGACGGCCTCGGGCTCGTGTCCTGCGCGCTGGTCGCGGAGGGACGACTTTCCCATCCCGCGACGTGGTTGGCGTTCTCGGACACCCCGCGCGTGAGTCACCTGGCCCTCCTCGTGGCGGACCTTCTGGATCCCGCTGACTCCGCCACCTCACATTCGGACCTCCTCGCGGGCTCGGGCCGCCCGGTGCTGCTCTTCCGATCGGACCCGGACCTCGAGCGGCTCGTCGCCTTCCTTCGAGCCCTGCCTCACACCGATTGACACTCCGAAAGCTCCTCGACGATATTCACGAGCCAGCTTCTTCCCGGCGCCTCCCTCCCCCTCGCCGGAGGAATGCCGGACGATCCGGATCCTATTTTGACAACCGGGGACTCGCCGTGGCCCGGACCCGCTCACCGTCGTCCCCGGATCCGGTGCCCCGTGGCCTTGCCCCACCGCCCCGTCCCCTCACGAGCCTCGTCGGGCGCGTGGAGGAGATCCGCGCAGTGTCGCAGCTCCTCGAGCGAGCCCGCCTGGTCTCGCTGACCGGCGCAGGAGGCAGTGGCAAGACCCGGGTGGCTCTCGAAGTCACGTCCGAGTCGGCCTCCCGATTCCCCGACGGCGTCGCCTGGGTGGATCTGGCCTCCGTGAGCAATCCGGCTCTCCTCGCCCAGCGAGTCGAGACTGCGGTGGGAATCCTGCATGAGGAGCAGAGAGGCTCCCACGAAGCCCTGATCTCCGGCCTCGCCTCCCGGTCCCTGCTCCTGGTCCTGGACAGCGCCGAGCACCTGGTCGACGCGTGTGCGGAGCTCGCCGAAGAGCTGCTCGTCGGGTGCCCGGGCGTGCGCATCCTCGTCACGACCCGCGAAGCCCTCGGGATCTCCGGGGAGCACGCCTGGCACCTACCCCCCCTTTCCCTCCCCGAGGAACGTCCCACCTCTCTGGAGGCGCTGCGCTCCTCCGAGGCGGCGCGGCTCTTCGAGGAGCGGGCGCGGGCGGCTCGCTCCGATTTCGCGGTTTCGGACGACAACCTGGAACCGATCGCCCGCATCTGCCGTCGCCTCGACGGCGTTCCTCTCGCGATCGAGCTCGCCGCGGCCCGCGTCCGTGCACTTTCTCCACACGAAATCGCCGAGCGTCTGGATCATGCCTTCCGCCTTCTCGCCCAGGAGAGCCGGACCTCGGTCCCCAGGCACCGTACGCTTCGGGCTGCGATCGATTGGAGCTACGACCTCCTCAGCGAGGAAAACCGGGCGTTCCTCGCGCGCCTCTCCGTCTTTCGGGGGGAGTTTCCGCTCAGCGCGATCGAGGCCGTCTGCGGCCCGGATGAGGATCCCTTCCAGATCTTCGATCGGGTGTCGCGCCTCGTGGACCGCTCGCTCCTCCAGGTGAGGGAAGGAAGAGGGTCCGTGCGCTACCGCCTTCTCGAGACCGTGCGCCAGTACGCCGATGAGAAGCTGGGCGACGAGCCCGAGAGGCGGAGCCTCACCTCGCGACACGCACGCTACTTTCTGTCCGTTGCGCGCGAGAGCGAGGCGTTCCTGACGACAGTGAGTCGGCGGGAGTGGGTGGATCGTCTCGGCCGGGAGGTGGACAATCTCCGGCAAGCCCTCACGTGGAGCCTCAACCACGATCCCCGAACGGCGGTGGAGCTCACGGCGGCGCTCACCTGGTTCTGGCTGGCGTCGAGACACTGGTGGGAAGGTCGTCGCTGGTCCGAAGCGGCCCTGGCTCACACCGGTCCGGAGGAGCACTCCCGGGCGAGGGCGCTCCTCCTCTTCACCTCGGGTGCGCTGACCTGCCTACAGGGACGGCCCGCAGCCGCGCTGCCTCGGCTGGAGGAAAGCGCAGCCATCGCCCAGGAGCTCGAAGACGACCGCCTGATCGCCTACGCGCTCACCTACCAGGGCCTCGCCCTGGCCCTCGAGGGCGATCCGGAGGCCGGCACTCCGCTCGACGCAGCTCTGGCCTGGTTCCAGAGCACGCGAGAGCCGCACGGACTCCGCCTCGCCCTCCTCCTCAAGGCGAACCTGGCGCTGGCCCAGGGCTCCCTCGAGGAGGGAGAGACCCTCGCACGTCAAGCACTGGAAGTGGCTCGAGGGTTCGGGGCGGACCGCGAGCTGGCGGTGACCCTCCAGACCCTTGCCCTCGTCGCTTTCGAGCAAAGTGCCCTGGATCGGGCGCTGAAACTGGCACGCGAATCGCTCCAGACTCTCCGAAGCGACCCCTTCGACCTCTTCGCCGCGCGTGGACTCGAGATCCACGCCGCCATCGGGTTGAGCCTCGGTAACTGGGAGCAAGCTGTCCCTCTGGCCGGCACCGCCGATGCGGCTCGAGCCAGCGTGGATGCGCTGCCCTTCGGACTGGACAGTCGCAGGCTCGAGCCCCTCCTGGCGCGTGCACGGTCAGAGCTCGGCGCGGGAGCCTTCGAGCACCTCTGGCTCCGGGGCCGTGACACCCCGCTCGACCGGGCCATAGACGAGGTGCTCCAGATCGTGGAGCCACCCCCCCTTCCCTCCTCTTCATCCTCGCCACCGACGTCTCCATCCCGACCCGACCCGTTGCCGGCCTCCCGCAGGGACGCCATCCTCCGGGTCCTTGCGCTGGGTCCCCTGGAGATCTTCCGGGAGGGTGTCGCTCTCGAACCGGAGGTCTGGCGGCTGCAGAAATCACGCGAGCTGCTCGTCTACCTGCTCTGCCACCCCAGGGGGCGGACGAGGGAACAGGTCGGCTCCGCCTTCTGGCCCGAGCAGCCCCCGCCGCAGGTCAAGAACAGTTTCCATGTCACCCTCCATCACCTGCGAAAGGCACTCGGCGGGGTCGATCGCATCGTCATCGACGGGGACCGGTACCGGGTGAGCCCGGAGCTCGAGCCCGACTTCGACGCCGCGAGATTCGAGGAGGCCATGAAGTCGGTGCTCGCACACGCCGGCGCCCCCTCGAGCAACCCGGACCCCCTCCGATCCGCGCTATCGATCTACCGGGGCGAGTTCCTGGAAGAGGAAGGCGCCGGAGAGTGGCACGTCGAACACCGCGACCGACTGAGAGCCCTCTACCTGGAGGGTCTGATGGCCCTCTCGCGCATCTTGCTCCAAAGCGAGGCCTTCACGGAGCTCGAAGACGTCTCGAAGGCAGCGATCCGGGCGGACCAGCTCCGCGAGGACGCGCACCGGATCCTGCTCCTCGCCTACGCGCGGACGGGCCGCCGTGCCGAGGCGCTCCGGCACTTCCAGCACCTCGTTCAGTTCCTGCGGGAGGAGCTGGAATCAGAACCGGAGCCGGAAACGATCGCGCTGGCCGACCGCATCCGGTCGGGAGGAGAGGCGTGATCTTCCCTTTCGCCAACACCTTCCACCCCTTCCAGAGGACGTTTGAATGGGCATTCTCCTTTTCTTTCTCATCGTGGTCCTGATCGCCACCTTCGGATTCTGGGACACCCTCGCCGCGCTCATGGGAGCCGCCCTGATGGTCGTACTGGTCGTCGTGCTCGGTCTTGGCGTGCTGGCGTTGGGCGCAACCCTCGCACTCAGAAGGATGAGGGGCGGTTAGCGGATTCAGCTTGCCCGGCGCGAGAAGGCGCGAGTACCTTCGAACAGGTACCCGATCGCCCTCACCGTGAGCGTCCGTTCCGGACGAAGTCAGCCACGGCGCCATTCCTTCGGAGAGCACTCCATGCGCAACCGCGACCTCGCCCTCATTCTGGGCTTCGCATTCCTCACCCCACTTGGAGGCGTCGCCCAGAGCCCAGTCGACTTCGAACGAGTCGAGCCCGCTTCGGTGGGAATGTCCGCGGAGGGCCTCCAGCGGGTCACCGAAGGCATCCAGGCCCACATCGACGCCGGCGACATCGCCGGGGCCGTGGCCGCAGTGGTGCGGGACGGCAAGCTCGCCTATCTGGAGGCGCTTGGGTACCGCGACCTGGAAGCCGCCGATCCGATGCCCACCGACGCGCTCTTTCGCACGTACTCCATGACCCGGCCCGTGACGGCGCTCGGGATCGTCATGCTCCACGACGAGGGTGCGCTCGACGTGAACGACCCGGTGCAGATGTATCTGCCGCAGTTCGCCGACCAGGAGGTTCTCAGAAATCCGGCCTCGCTCGATCCGGAGGACTCGCGCCCGAGGCAGGGAGACGTCACGATCGCCCAGCTCCTCACGCACACCTCGGGCATCGGAAGCAGGAGCTCGGAGCTGTATCGCAACCACAGCGTGCACGGTTGGGATCAGACTCTGGAGCAGGTGGTCGACAACGTGGCGCGCCTCCCGCTCTTCGAGGACCCCGGCACCATCTACCGCTACGGAATGCACTCGGAGGTGCTCGGGCGAGTCATCGAAGAGGTGTCGGGCCTACCCCTGGAGCAGTTCTATCAGGAGCGGATCTTCGGCCCCCTCGGGATGACGGACACCGTCTTTCGGGTCGTCGGGGAAAGGCGGGAACGGCTCGCCACGGTGTACCGGCCGGACGAGGGCGGCCAGCTGCGCCCCCACGAGATGGAGACGATTCCGGTCACGGAGGAACGGGCGCTCACGAGCAGCGGGGTGGGTCTCGTGTCCTCCACGATGGACTTCGTGCGATTCTCTCAACTCTTCCTGGACGACGGCGTCGTGAACGGAGAGCGGCTCATCAGCTCCGAAGCCGTCCGGATGATGGCCGAAAACGGGGTGCCGGACGACTTGCTCCCTCTCAGGGGAGCCACGAGCGGGTACTGGGCCGGTTCCGGGTGGAGTCTGGGTGGATTCGCGGTGGCGATGGACCCCTCGACCTACGGCCACACGGTGAGCCCCGACGAATTCTGGTGGGACGGCTCGGCGGGAACACGGTTCTGGATCGATCCCCACGAGAACATGGTCACGATCATCAACGCCCAGGTGTCTCCGGCGAGCGGAAACGGGTTCCGCGAGAACTTCAAGACACTCGTCTACGAAGCGATCGAGGATCGCAGGGCTCCCTGACGAAGGGGTTCGGCCGCGCTCCAGGTGCCGGGAATGGGTGTCGAGTGCCGGGGTAGACAGTATGATGAGCGAGCCGCAGACGGACGTCTCCACGCTCGAGGAGCTGCTAGACCGGCTCGAGGCCGTGGGTGATGATGACAGCGATAAGATCTCGGTGAATCAGGTGCTCGAAACGACGGGCCGGCGGACGTTCGGACCAGTGCTGCTGATTCCGGGGCTGATCGCGTTATCGCCGTTGAGTGGGATTCCGGGGACCCCGACGATCGTGGGGTTGATGGTGCTGCTGATCAGCGGGCAAATGTTGGTGGGGCGGTCTGAGTTCTGGCTGCCTCAGTTCCTGCTCCGGCGGTCCGTGTCGCGCGAGCGGTTCGGGAAGGCCTTGAAAGTCCTCCGGCCGGTGGCGCGGTTCGTCGACGGGCTGATCAAGCCCCGCCTTCAGGGGCTGGCCGATGGTCCGGCAAATTACATGATCGCGGCCTTCTGTGTGCTCGTTGCATTGATCGCGCCGCTGCTGGAGGCCCTGCCCTTTGCCATCACCGGCGTGGGGGCGGCGGTGACGGCGCTCGGCCTGGCGCTCGTCGCCGAGGACGGGCTGCTTACCCTGTTGGCGGTCGGCTTCTGCATCGCCACGCTGGGCATTGCTGTCTGGGCGCTGATCGGATGACGGTCGCCCCTTGGGCGGGGGTGGGGTGATCTTCGCTGATCCCATCTGCGTAATTCCAAGCGTTCACGTGATGCCGGGGGTGGGATTCGAACCCACAAGGGCCGAAGCCCGGGGGATTTTAAGTCCCCTGCGTATACCGTTTCGCCACCCCGGCCACGACCGCGGTAAAGTACCGATCACGGTTGCGCGTCACCAGACGAATGCCCTTGCCCTCGCGGCTGCAGGCGGCACGCCCCCCCCCACCCTATCCCAGAGACCGGGCGAACACCGCGTAACGGCGGATCACGGTCAGCTCGCGATACCGGAGGCTCAGGCGTGCAGAGGCGTCGCCGTCCCTCATGAGCGCGTAGATCAGGCCCCCGAATCCCTGGCGCCGCGCCTCCTCCTGGGCACGCTGACCCATATACATCCCCAGGCCGGTGCGCTCATACTCCGGCGCAACAGCTGCGACGTGGAGGATCGCGGTGTCCATCCCTCCCCACTCGGCCTGCAGGCGATCAGGGAGGCCGAAGAGGAACCCGACCGGGCGGTCACCGGCTTCGGCGATCGTGACGAACTCCGTTCGGAGCATGGGTTGGACAGGCGCGTAGAGGCGAACGAGCTCGTCCGCCCCGATGGGGCTGAAGAGGAGGTGTTCCTTGAAGGCCTCCATGATCAGGGGGTGAAGGCGCCGGAGCTCCTCCTCCCACCGTGACACGTCCGCGTGCCGCAGTCGTATGCCTCGGGCGGCGAGGCGAGCGCTGAGCCGGTCGAGCCTGGGTAAGGATTGCTCGAGGTCGCGCACGGCCGCCGAGTGGTAGCTCGCCAGCTCGTCGAACCCGGCCTCCCGGAACTGCTCGACCCACAAGTCGGGGTTGTCCGGCTCGAGGGCGAAGGGGAGCTCCTCCCCCCGGTCGACGACGAACCGGTAGCCGCGCCAGATGTCGCCGTTCACGGGACCCACGGCAGTCGTGCACCCCCGGGCGGCAAGCTCGTCACAGGCGTGGTCAAGCAGCTCCCGGCCCGCCTCGAAACTCTCGGCCTCGTACTGGCCGATCAGCCCGGGGCGCTGTCCAGGCAAGGACGGCACATCTCGCCACCAGAGGGAGCAGCGAGCCCGCACCTCGCCTTCGTCGTCCGTCGCCGCCCAGTGTGCATCCGGTTCGCCATACGGCGGGTCGGTAACCGGATCGACCGGGACCATTCGGTGGGCCTTGTCCTTGCGCATGCTTCCTGAGTCTCCCTCCCCGGGGTATTGCCAGAGGCGTTTGAGCCTCGTCGCTTATCAACGTCCCCTCAGAGCATCGTCGGACACGCCCTCCCCGTCGGTCCACGCTTCCACGATCCCGAGCACGGCCGCCTCCCTCTTCCGATCGTCGGACGGCATCCCGACGCCGTGCACCTCGCATCGATCGAAGCCCGCCGCTTGGACGCCGGCCTCGTAGTCGTCCGGGTCCTCGAACGGCAGGTATACGGCGCCTCGCGATACCAGCTTGATCGCGTGCTTGCTCACCCGTCCTCCGGGAAGCCGATCGACCTGCCGGGCGAGGAAGAGATCGGCGAGATAGAGCCCGGCCGGGTGGCTGCGCAGGAGCTCCAGAAATCGAT
>SLCK01000067.1 GCA_007125845.1 Gemmatimonadota bacterium | reverse complement strand
CTGTGGGCGGCTGGGCCGACGGGTACTCCAACGCCGTCTTCCGGCTGCTGGCCAACCTGGAGGTTCCCCGCAAGGGTCTGATCGGCCCCTGGAGTCACAAGTACCCGCACGTGGGCGAGCCGGGGCCGGCCATCGGCTTTCTCCAGGAGGCTCTCAGATGGTGGGACACCTGGCTCAAGGGGGCCTCCACGGGAATCGAACGCGAGCCCATGCTTCGGGTGTGGATGCAGGACAGCGTGCCGCCGACCACCCGCTACTCGCACCGGCCCGGCCGCTGGGTCGCCGAGGCCGAGTGGCCGGCCCGGGCCGCTGAGCCCCGAACCTACGAGCTGGATCGGGCCGGCCGATTGTTGGAGGAAGCCGCGGACGACGACGGCCTGGGGATGACCCTGCAGTCGCCGCTGTCGGTGGGGATCTACGGGGGGAAGTGGTGCTCATACGCGGCCGGCCCGGACCTGGCCTACGATCAGCGCGAGGAGGACGGGGGCGCGTTGGTCTTCCAGACCGAGGTCCTGGAGGCGGGGTTCGAGATCCTGGGCCCGCCCCGGGTGGAGCTCGAGGTCTCCGTCGACCGCCCGGTGGCCATGATCGCCGTGCGCTTGTCCGATGTGGCCCCCGACGGTCGGGCGACACGCGTCAGCTACGGCCTGCTGAACCTGACCCACCGGGAGGGGAGCGAACGCCCGGAACCCCTCGAGCCGGGCCGGCGCTACTCGATCGACGTGGTCATGAACGATATCGCCCAGGCGTTCCCGGCGGGCCATCGACTGAGGCTATCGGTGTCGACATCGTACTGGCCTCTGGCCTGGCCACCGCCGGAGCCCGTGCGCCTCACGCTCCGTCCGGCGGGCAGCCGTCTGGTGCTGCCCGTGCGCGAACCCCGACAGGCCGACCAGGAGCTACCGGCCTTTGGACCGCCGGAAGCCGCGTCGGAAGGCCCCCGGACCCCGCTCGAGTCCGAGCATCACAACTGGCTGGTGCAGCACGACCTCTCCACCGACGTATCCACCCTGGAAGTTCTGAACGATCATGGCGGCGTACGGCTCGACGACATCGACCTCGAAATGCGAACTCGGGCCAGGGAGCTCTACACGGTTCGCGGCGACGACTTCGAATCCCCCCGCGGGGAAGCGGTCTGGGAACGCAGCCTCGAGCGGGGCGACTGGAAGATCCATACGAGGACCCGCACCGTGCTGACCTGCACCCGGCAGCACTTTCACATCGTCGCCGAGCTGGACGCCTACGAAGGCGACCGGCGCGTCTTCTGCGAGAGCTGGGATGCCTGGATCCCCAGGGACCTGGTCTGAGCCTTTACCGGACGTTGTGCACCTGCGCATACCTAATGTGCCGTATGCCCTCAACCATGAGGTGGCCCATCATGTCGTCCTCGACCCTTGCCGATCAGGTGGGCGGCGACAAGGCTCTCTCTCGCAGCGTCCGCTCGCGGCGCTCACTCGCCCCCTCGATCTCCTCACCAGCGGTATCGGGGCCCGGACGGTCGAGCAGGTTCTCGGCCGCATCGATCACGGCGTCTACAGCTGAGTATGGAGAGCTTCGGGCGTCTTGCCCGGGAGCCCTTCCAGGATCTGGACGGGGAAGGGGCGCGACTCCACGGCGGGCGCTGGAACTCCGTCGGGACCCCAGTCGTCTACACCTCGAGCACGCTCGCGCTCGCGGTGCTCGAGATGCTCGTCCACGTGGATCCCGAGGATCTTCCGAGTGATCTCATCGCGCTGCATCTAGGGGTGGCGGGTAAGGTGTCCGAGCGGCGGGTGGACCGGGCGGACCTGCCGGAGGACTGGGCGGACGTCCCCGGGCATCCCGCATGTCGCAGGCTCGGCGACGAGTGGGTGGAGAGCGGGGCGTCCCTCCTGCTGCGTGTCCCGTCGGCCGTCGTCTGGGAGGAGGACAACGTCCTGGTCAATTCGCGCCACCCCGAGGCTGAAAAGCTCCGGGTGGTCGCGACCCGTCCGTTCCGATTCGACCCTCACCTCGTCGGGTAGGTGCCTCAGCGTGAGGCGCCACCTCACCACACTGGGCATCGCACGTTGCCGCTTCCGGAGCGCCCTCGATCGGCGGCGTCAGCCCGTCAGTACTCGGAATCGTCCCCGTCTTCGCCTCCACTGTTGTCGTTGTCTTCCTCCTGCACGTTGTCCTGGCCACCGTTCCCACCGCTCTCCACCCGGATCGTCCCCGTCATGCCATCGTCGAGATGCGGCGCGCAGTAATACTCGAAGACCCCTTCGGTCTCGAAGGTGTGCTCGAAGGTGTCTCCCTGAGAGGACAGCTCGGCCTCGTTCCACTCCGAATGCCCGTCCGGGGTGACCGTGTGGAATACATTGCCGGCGTTCACCCACCGGATGGTGGTGCCGGGCTCGATGGTCACGTCATCCGGGGAGAAGGTCAGAGCGGTCGTGAGCTGGATCTCCTCGACCTCGCCGTTCTCGCCGTTTTCACCGTTCCCGTTGGACTCCTCGCTCTGGAGATTGATCGTCACCTCGGCGGCGGCACCTTCAGGGACGTCCACCTGAACGGACAGGCTCTGATTTGGCGCCGCTTCGTATCCGGTGGGCGGCGTGACCGCGAGCATCCAACTGCCGGGGGTGAGCCCGGTGAAGGAGAAAGTGCCGTCCGTGCCCGAGGTGGCGTTCTGGTCGCTCTCTCCGGACCGGGTCAGGAGCAGTCCCGTGCCGGAAAGGCCCTGGCCTTCCTCGTCGAGGACGATCCCGTCGATTGATCCGGGATCCGGCGGGGTGACCGGATCGTCGTCATCGTCACATGCGACCACGGAGGCGAGAAAGAGGGGAAAAGCGACGAGAACCAGGACGAGGCGAAACAAGGGATGCATAGCGACCTCCACGGACGGGGCGAAGCAGGGCATAGGGCGAATCTTTTAGTCGTCCCTAAACACCAAGTTAGGGCTCACTAACTCAATTTCGCAACATTCTTCTACCAGAGGACTTCTCCATTCACTCTGGCCCCTCGTCAGGATCTGCGCCGATCCGAGAATGCCCGCGTGCCGTCTGCTTCCTTCCCGGAACCTTCCTACCCGCCGGGGGTGTCACGCCCATGCAAGCCCCGGCCGTCCAGGGCCGCCCGGTCAGGCCGCGGACTCGCCCAACTCCTGCGGGAACAGCTTCGGTGAGACTCGCCGCGACAAGCCGCTCGAAGAAGGCCCGACGGATCGGAGCCACCGCGCTCCTTATGGGCTTTCTCGCGCATTCGGGCGACGGCCTGGTGGCCGCCCTGTGCAGCCCGGAGATGGACCACGGCCCGGTTGAACTCACCTCCCACGGGCCCGGCGCCGCGTCCGACGACGTGCCCATTGAGCGCGCTTCCTCCCACCAGGACCACGGAACCGACTCCGGCCCGGCCCTCGAGGACGGTCCGGCCTCGCACGACGGTCCCTGCCCGTTCGGCAACGCGGCTCTCACGGTCTGCGCCGGCGGGGCCACGGTGCCTTCCCTCGGAGCCCCGACGGTGCCTGATGTCTCCCCGGATTCGGCTCCTCTCATGTCCGAGCCCGTCGACTCCCGGGGCACTCTTCTCGCCATGACTCCCTTCCGGCCTCCCAGAGCCTGAGTTTCCGGCTGCCTTTGGCAGCCATTCTCCCCACCGAAATTCCTTTTCATCCACTTCCTCCCGCGAGGGGGGAGTCGGGAACGTGGACCCGTGCGGCAATCCTCGCTCCGATCGAGCTGGAGCGTGGCCGGATCCGCAGGTTCGGTTCCGGCTTCCGCCGCCGGGATGAGGAGGAGGTGTCATGAAGAACGTCTTGATAGGGTACGCGAAACACCTCGCCCTCCGTGCCGCGGTGCCGGCTCTTGCCGCGGCCCTGTGGGCCGCGCTCCCGCCCGGCACTTTGGCCCAGGAGTCCGCGGATCACCTCGGTGACCTCGTGGAGGAGGCCCTCGCCACGCACCCCGAGATCGATGCGGCCCGGAGCCGGGTGGAAGCGGCATCGGCCCGCGTGCCCCAGGTCGGCGCGCTGCCCGATCCCACCCTTTCCGGCGGGCTCATGAATGTGCCGCTCCCGGAAGTGAGTCTCTCCGGGGAAGGGATGACGATGTTCTCCCTTCAGCTTTCCCAACGTCTCCCGCCTCGGGGGCTGAGGGCCGCCCGCGAGCGTGCTGCGGAGGCGGAGTTGGAGGTGGCCAGGGCCGAGGTGGATCTGGCCGGGTGGTCGATCACCACTCGGCTCCAGGAGGCGTATTTCGAGCTTCTCCTTGTGGCCCATGCTGAAGAGGTCCACCACCGCACGTACGCGACCCTCGAGGCTTTCGAGGCGTCGGCTGCCGCGGCTTACGGCCAGGGCATGGTGCCACAGCGCGACATCCTGAGGGCGCAGACCGAGTTGGCGGGCCTCGCTGAGCACATGGCCGAGCTTCGGCAGCGACGAGGGGTGGCCGAGGCGGAGGTGAATGCTTTTCTCGGGCGCGACACCCGCGCCCCGATCCGGCCGGTGGTGCCTGAACGGCTCACCGCGCTCCTCGAAGCCGAACCGGGTCCTGGGCTTCTCACCGAACACCTGATGCACGCGGAGCTGGGAGGAGGGATGCCGACCCTGACCGAGCTCCAGGAACGGGCGCTCGAGGATCGACCGGAGCTGGCCCTCTCGGGGCACCGTCTCTCCGCTGCTCGTCACAAGGCGGAGGCGGCCAGGCGGGACCGGAACCCCGGAGTTGCCATCACGGGGAGCTACGCTTTCAGGAGCTCCCGGGCCGACATGCTCTCCGCCGGGGTCTCCGTCGAGCTGCCTCTCTTCCGCAGCCGGAAACAGGACCAGGCCGTCGTAGAGGCCGAAGGCACCGCGGAGGCGATCCGCTCGGACCGGGACGGGCTGATCCGGGAGATCCGGAGGCAGGTGGCCGAGGCTCACGCCGATCTGGTTCGCGCCAGGGAGCGGGCCATCCTCCTCGAGGAGGGTGTGATCCCACAGGCCCGCGCCACGGTCGAGAGTGCAGCGGCCGCTTACCGAGCCGGCGAAGGAGACTTCACGAGTCTGATGGAGGTCTTCGCCGTGCTCTTCCGAAGCGAAATCGAGCACGCCCATCTCACCGCCGAGGTGGGCCAGACTCTGGCGCGACTCGAGCGAGCCGTGGGGAGCGAGATCCCCTGGGAGAACCGATGAACGACATCCGAATGCTACTGCGATCGATTGGCGTGTCCGGTGCGGCAATGTCCGCCGCAATCCTCGCAGCGTGCGCCGGAGATTCCCCCGATCCCGATCTCCCTGGCCAGCACGAGGCTCACGCCGAGGAGCAGGCCGCCACCGATCCGCATGCGGCCCACGGCCAGGCCGGGAACGAGGTGGGGTTGGACGAGGCCCTGGCCAGGCGGCTGGGTGTGACGTTCGCCGAGGCCCGAAGGGAGGACCTGCAGCGGACCGTGCGGGCCACGGGCCAGGTCGTCTGGGACGAGACGCGCCTCTCCACCGAGAGCCTCCGCTTCGGAGGGTGGGCGGAGCACCTCCACGTCGACTTCACGGGCCGGCAGGTCGCGGCGGGCGAGCCCCTCCTCGACGTGTACAGCCCCGAGCTGGTCTCCGCCCAGGAGGACCTCATCGGGGCCGGCCGGCTGGCGGCCGAGTTGGCCGGAAGTCGGGTTCCCGGAAGCCCCGGCCATGGCGAAGCCGTGCTCGAGGCGGCCCGCGAGCGACTCCGCTACTGGAAGGTCGCCGAGGAGGACATCCGCGCCGTGGAGGAGAGCGGGATCGTCCGACCGCACCTCACCTTCTCGACGGCCAGATCTGGATTTGTGGTGGAAAAGAACGTCCAGGTGGGAGAGCGCTTCGAGGCTGGAACGCCCCTCTACCGCATCGCCGACCTCTCCCATGTATGGCTCGAGGTGGACGTCTACGAGCGTGACCTCCCCTTCGTTCGCCTGGGGAGCGAGGTGGAGGTCGAGACCCCGGCGGTGCCCGGGGAACGGCTCCTGGCCGAGATCGCCTACATCTACCCCGACGTGGACCGGGACCGGCGTACGGCTCGCGTGCGCGTGGACCTCCCGAATCCGGAGGGTCTCCTGCGTCCGGGGATGTATGCCACGGCTCGCGCTCTGGTGGTAGTGGCGGAGGACGCGATCACCGTACCCCGGGACGCGGTGATGTACACCGGGGAGCGCACGCTCGTCTTTCTCGCGCCCGGCGACGGAAGCTACGAGGCGCGTGAGGTCGAGGTGGGCGCGGAGGCTGGAGATCGAGTGGAGATCCGGTCCGGTTTGGAGGTGGGAGAGCGGGTGGTGGCGCGCTCCGGCTTCATCCTGGACGCCGAGAGCCGGCTCATGGAGGCGATGATGGGTCAACCCGGGATGCCCGGGATGGACATGGACATGGACGATCCCGACATGGAGATGGACGATCACGACCACGGAGGCCCCGATGCTTGAACGAATCATCGCTGCCTCGGTTCAGAATCGGGGCCTGGTCGTCATCCTGGCCGCCTTCCTCGTGGTCGGCGGCATCTGGGCGGTTCGCACCACCCCGGTGGACGCCATCCCCGATCTCTCCGACGTGCAGGTCGTCGTCCAGACGGACTGGGCGGAGCAGGCCCCTCAGATCGTGGAGGATCAGGTCACCTATCCGCTGACGACCACGCTCCTCGCCGTCCCCGGAGCGACCACCGTGCGGGGAATCTCCGCATTCGGGATCTCCTACGTGTACGTCCTCTTCGAGGAGGGCACCGATCCCTACTGGGCCCGCTCCCGGGTCCTGGAGCAGCTCTCCCAGCTTGGCGACGCCCTCCCGGACGGGGTGGTTCCCCGCCTGGGCCCCGACGCCACCGGGGTGGGTTGGGTCTTCCAGTACACCCTCGAGTCGGATCGCCACGATCTGGCCGAGCTCCGCTCCCTTCAGGACTTCTTCGTCCGTTACCAGCTCCAGGGGGTTCCCGGGGTGGCCGAGGTGGCCACGGTCGGCGGGTACGTGCGCCAGTATCAGGTGGATGTCGATCCGGACCGGCTTCGGGGCCTGGGGCTCCCTCTGGACCGCGTGACCGCCGCGATCCGGGAGGCGAACGCGGACATGGGCGCCCGGGTGGTCGAGCAGGGGGGGCGCGAGTACATGGTTAGGGGACTCGGCTACCTCGAGTCGATCGAGGAGATCGAGGAGATCCCGCTCGCCTCCAGGAACGGGACCCCGATCCGGGTGGGCGATGTGGCGCGGGTCCAGCTCGGGCCGGATCTGCGGCGGGGCGTCGCCGACAAGAACGGGCGGGGCGACGTGGTCACCGGAATCGTCGTCATGCGCCATGGGGCAGATGCCCTCGACGTCATCGAAGGGGTCCGGGAGCGGCTGGCCGAGCTCGAGGCGGGCCTTCCGGAGGGCGTCGCCGTGGTCACGGCCTACGACCGTTCGGAGCTGATCCGTGAGGTGCAGTCCAATCTGTCCTGGACGCTCCTTCAGGTGCTCGTCCTCACGGCGCTGATTGCCTCCCTCTTCCTCCTCCACCTCCGCAGCGCCCTGGTGGTGGTGGTGACCCTCCCGATCGCAGTGCTCACCGCCTTTCTCGTCATGCGGCTCCTCGGCATCCAGTCGAACCTGATGTCGCTTGCGGGGATCGCGATCGCGATCGGGGCGATGGTCGACGCGGCCGTGGTCCTGATCGACAACATGCACAAGCATCTCGAACGCGAGGAGGGGCCCATCTCCCCCGCACGCCGCTGGGAGATCGTCGCCGCGTCGGCCGGGGAGGTGGGGCCCGCCATCTTCTTCAGCCTCCTCATCATCACGGTGAGCTTCCTTCCCGTGTTCGGGTTGGAGGCACAGGAGGGCCGACTCTTCCGCCCGCTGGCGTTCACGAAGACGTTCGCCATGGCGACGGCGGCGGTCCTCGCGGTGACCCTCATCCCGGTCACCCTCGGCTTCTTCATCCGGGGCCGGATCCGGTCCGAGGCCGAAAACCCGGTCAGCCGCGCCCTCCTGCGCGGCTACCGGCCGGTTCTCTCCCTCGCGCTCCGCTTTCGTTGGACGACCCTCGGTATCGCCGCGGTCATTCTGGGGCTGACCCTCATCCCCCTGACGAGGCTCGGGTCGGAGTTCATGCCCCGGGTGGAGGAAGGCACGATCCTCTTCATGCCCATGACCCTCCCCGGCGTCTCGATCCAGCAGGCGGCCGCGATCATGATGCACCAGGACTCCATCCTGGCCGAGTTCCCGGAGGTGGAGAGCGTGATCGGGAAGGCTGGGCGCGCCGACACGCCTACGGATCCGGCGCCCCTGGAGATGTTCGAGACGTTGATCAACCTCAGGCCCACCTCCGAGTGGCGGCCCGGCGTGGACTACGATTCCCTGGTGGCCGAGATGGACGAGGCGGTGCGGATTCCGGGGGTGATGAACGTCTGGACGATGCCGATCCAGAATCGGATCGAGATGCTCGCCACCGGGATGCGCTCTCCGGTGGGCGTTCAGATCTTCGGCGACGACCTCATGGAGATCGAG
>SLCK01000097.1 GCA_007125845.1 Gemmatimonadota bacterium | reverse complement strand
TGTCCGCCTCGTCCTCCACGACCAGAATCCGTACGGGAGTCTCCGATCGGGCGGTCCCGTTGGGGGCATGCTCGTCCATGCTCGTCGCCATCCTCCGGTTCGTCCCAGTCATGCTGCACTCGGGGCAAGCTTCGACACAATGCTAGGACCAGGCGGTCACGGACCGGGGACGTTTCGTGTAACGGAGGCGTAACGCCGGAGGTGGGCGAGGTCGATCGCCCATGGTGCCGGGTCGGGAAAAGGGACGACGAGGCGGGTGCCACGGTCGATGTCAAACCGAGCCGCTCAACGGGGAAGGGTGAACCGGATCGTCGTTCCCTGGTCCAACTCGCTCTCGGCGTCGACTCGGCCCCCGTGCGCCTCCACGAGATGCCGGACGATGGAGAGTCCCAGACCAGTGCCGCCGTCGGCCCTGGACCGGGCCGGATCGACCCGGTAGAACCGCTCGAAAATCCTTCCGAGGTGCGCCGAGGGAATCCCGCTTCCAGTGTCGCTCACCTCGACGGCGATCGCGCCGTCTTCCATTCGCCGGGATCTCACCTCGATCCGCCCCCCGCTCGGTGTGTAGCGAAGCGCGTTTCCGAAAAGGTTGGACAACACCTGGTAGAGACCGCCGCGGTCGGCAAAGACCTCCCCTGCATCCGGATCCAGGTGCAGCTCGAAACGCACGCCCCGGTCCTCCGCTCGCGAAGCAAAGGTCTGCCAGGCTTCCCGCGCCACGTCTCCCAGATCGACGGGCGCCCGCTCCGGCCGCCACCCACCGGATTCGATCCTCGAGAGGTCAAGGAGGTCCTCGAGGATGTCCTGGAGACGCTGGGCGTTCTTCTGGACACTTTCGGTGAACTTGCGACGAACGTCGTCGGGAAGATCCTCATCAAGGAGGGTCTCGCCGTGGCCCCGGATCACCGTCAGCGGTGTTTTCAGCTCGTGCGACACGTTCGCCACGAAATCCTTTCTGACCCCTTCGAGGCGCCGCAGTTCGGTGATGTCGAGAAAGACAAGAACGGCTCCTCCTCGGGGGAGGGGCTCGGCGGTCACCAGGAGGTGCTTTCCGTCGTAGCTGACCTCCGCGGGCTCCACCGCCTGCCCGCGGGCGGCCTTTCGGGCAAGCTGCAGGAAGGGTGCTCGACGGACCACGGTCTGGAGGGGCGCCGAGCGAAGGTGGTCAGGAAGGTCGAGGATCGCGCGGGCCACCGGGTTCGTCCTGAGAATCGTACCGTCCGAATCGACGGCGAGGATCCCCTCGGCCATCGAGTCGATCAGCGTCGTCATCTCCTCCCGCTCAACCTCGAGCTCATCGAGCCGTCGCTGGAGTTCCTCGGCGAGGGTGTCGAGGGCGTGGCCCAGGTCGTCGAGCTCGTCCCGGCCCTCGGGTTCCACCCTCGCGCTCAGGTTTCCCGCCGCGATCGTCCGCGCAATCTCCGCCATCCGCCCGAGCCTGCGACTCAGGGCATGGCTGAGGAGCACAGCGAGGAGCAGCGCGAGGACGACCGCCCCTCCGCCGATCCTCAGCAGCCATCCCCGGACCCTCGCGACTCTCGCGTCGATCTGGTCGATCGGGACTGCGAACCGGAGGACTTCTCCACGCTCTGTGATTGTCGCTGCGTAGAGAAGCTCCATGTCCACGGAGGTGCTCATTCGAAGAGTGAACGCCGCGCCTTCGGCGAGCGCGCCCTGCACCTCGGGTCGCTGCGAGTGGTCGTCGAGCCCCGCCACCTCCTCCGGCTCCACTCCGGAGTCGCCTAGAACCGTGCCGTCAGGGGAAATGATGGAGACCCGGTATCCGGTCAGCGCTCCGATTTCCCGGGCGAGGAGATCCGGATCGATTTCGACGCTCCCCTCATAGAGGGCGCTGCCGAGGGCGATCTGGCGCTCGAGCTCCTCCCGGGCCGTATCGAGGAAGGACGAGCGGAGAACCCGGTCCGTGGTGGCGATCATGGCCAGAACGATGACTGCCACGAGGAGGATATGGCTCAGAAAGAGCCGATGTGAAAAGCGAGAGGTCATTGGGCTCCCGGGGGGGGCTCCGTCCGGAACCGGTACCCGAAGCCGCGCACGGTCTCGAGCCACTCCGAACCCGTCCCGAGCTTTGCGCGCAAGCGCTGGACGTGCATGTCCACGGTTCGGGTGGTGATGTCCGCGTTGGTGTCCCACACCGCCTCCAGGAGCTGTTTGCGGCTCTGGACGCGGCCCCGACGCTCGAGGAGAATCTTGAGGAGGCGGAACTCCGTCGGGGTGAGCTCGAGGGTGCGGCTGTCCACCCGGGCACTGGCCGCGTCCGTATCGACCGTTACGGGCCCCGACCGGAGAAGCGCACCTCCCGCCCCCGCGGGCGGGGGCTCCCGCACCCTTCGCAGAACCGCGCCGACCCTGAGCACTAGTTCCTGGGGAGAGAACGGCTTGGTCACGTAGTCGTCGGCGCCGAGGCGAAGCCCCTCCACTCGCTCCGTCTCGTCCGCGCGTGCCGTCAGGAGGATCACGGGCAGGGCGCGGTACTCCGGCTCGGCGCGAAGGCGGCCGAGGACGTCGAGACCGGAGCTCCCCGGAAGCATGAGGTCGAGAACCACCAGATCCGGACGTTCCTTGCGGATCGCCTCGATCGCCTCCTCCCCGTCGGAGACCGTCCGAACGCGATAGGACTCCCGGGCCAGGTGATAGGCCACGAGCGCCGAGATATCCGGCTCGTCGTCCACCACGAGGATGTTCGCTTTCATCTTCCCCCTCCTCCGTCGACGAACGCACCGTCCCCTCTTCAGTGTTAAAGTCACCACCTCCGGCGAAAGCCGCCAGGCGGCGCCAGCGGAGGATCCTTCCCGTACATCCCGTGGTATACTCCCTGGCGTCGACGCCGGCGACGGGGACCACTCGCAGATGGGAGACGCCGTGTACACCGCCGAGCTCGAGAGTAGACCCGAGTGAGCGGCCAGACCCATCAGCCCGCAGGCCGCCGGTGGATCGGGACGGTTCTCCTCGTTCTGGTCGGCCTCCTGGGGACCTGGGTCCTTCTGCGCGTCGCCCTGGTCCGCCCGCCGGTGGCCGACACACCGCTCTTCAGCCAGTTGGAACGTCCCCTCCTCATTGCCCACCAGGGGGGTGAAGGCCTGCGGCCAGGCAATACCCTCGAGGCGTTTCTGCACGCCTGGGAGCTCGGGGCTCCGATGAGCGAGATGGATCTCCACACCTCAGCGGACGACGTTCTCGTCCTCATCCACGACGACACCGTCGACGCGACCACCGAAGGGTCAGGCCTCATCCGGGAAATGCCTGTCGCCGAGCTCCGAGCTCTCGACGCGGGGCACCGTTGGAGCCCCGACGGAGGCCGGTCCTTTCCGTATCGGGGAGCCGGGATGAGGATCGCCTCCCTCGATCAGGTCCTGGATGCACTCCCCGACAGCTACTTCAACCTGGAGCTCAAGCAGCTCGAACCGTCAGTGGCCCCTGCCACCTGCCGAGTCATCCGGGAACGGGGGTTGGAGGAAAGGGTGCTCGTGGCCTCGTTCTCCACGCGAGCCCTGAGGGAGTTCCGCAGGGAGTGTCCCGAGGTGGCGACGTCGGCCGGTGCCTGGGAGGCGAGAGCCTTCCTCCTTCTGCATCACCTCCGGCTCACGCGCACCTGGACGCCACCCTTCGAGGCAATCCAGCTTCCACCGAGGAGCCGCGGGCTCCGCCTCCTGACCCCTCGACTCCTGCGCTCCGGCGCCGAGCGAAACCTCGAGGTCCACGCCTGGACGATCAACGAAAGAGAGGAGATTCGCGAGCTTCTCGAACTCGGCGTGGACGGAATCGTGACCGACTTCCCGGACCGGATGCTCGAGGTCATGGCCGAGCGGGCCGGAGAGACGGGGGCGTCGGATGAGAGGACGGTCTCTGGCCACCACGCATTGGCCAGAGACTGAACGAGGGGCCGGCCGCTCCCGAGGGCTCCAATCGTCTCATCTCGGGTGGGGATTCCCGGAGACTCGCGGAAGTGGCCCCCAAGTCGATCCCGAGAGACTCGCGGGGCGCTCAGCTCGTCATTCTTTTTCGTGGACTCTTCCCGCCCGGGCGTCGCATATTGGGCCAGAAGACGTGTGAATCCGCCCCATACTGAGGCCCCACACATGACCGAGCGGGATGCGGTGCCCTTCGAATGGGCGATGAGACGCTCGAGCATCGAGCCGATGCGCGCCTCCCTCGCCGAGGCCGGTGCTGCCCTCGAGGAGGAGCCTGCCCGCTTCGTGCCCCCAGAGGGGCTGGAGGAGGAGTACACGCACCCCGCCTTCGAGCCGATCCTGGTGATCGCCGGGGCCATGTCGATCGGCTTCCTCGCCGACCGCATCGTCCGCGCCGTAAAGGACATGAAGCGCGGAGGGCTGATCATCGACGCGCGCGGCGAGTCCCTCTCGATCATCGAAAGCCAGTCCCTCGATCGCGGCTCGGTGCTCGTGTTCACGGCGGACGGGGAGCGACTGCTGGATTCCTCGAAGCCGGTGGAGCTGGCCGACGCCCTGAGGGCGCTCGGACCCACGGGATGAGATGGCCCGCGGACTCTTCCTCCGCCCCTCACTGTCGATCGAGCTCGATGCCGCCCACTTCGAGTTCGACGACGCGCTCCTCCATCACCCGGCGAAGTACGAGGATCCGGTCGTTCGGGTCTTCGTGCACGAGCTCCTCCACTTCTGGCAGACTCTCAGCCAATCGTTCCTGACTGGGCTCGCCCTGGCCGAGTGGCGCCGACTCGTCGAGTTCGAGAGGTCGGGACTCCCCTCCGGCGCAGACCATCCCGTTCTCGAGTTCCTCGAGCCGCACCCGGAGCTGGGGTTCTCCGCGTGGGACCTCTCCGAAGCGCTCTGCCGTTACTGGGACGTCCACATCATCGGGCCGGTGAAGCTCATCGAGCACAACGAGCGAGTTCTCGAGTTCCTGCGGTTCTTCCCCCAGGCCAAGGAGCACCTCTACCGTGAGGTGAACGGCGAACGCCAGTACAGCTCGCTGGCCTTCGACCTTCTCATGCGAGGCGAGGACTCCTACGCCGAACCGTATCGCTACGCGCTCGATCGATGGGGCTCGAATCAGAGCGTGATCTTCTTCCCCATCGCAGGGCATTTCGCTCTGCAGAGCCCGCGTCCCATCGCGGTGTTCGCGGAGGCGATCAACCGGATCCGACGAGCCTTCCAGTTGGACCGGATGCGCAATCTGGACATCCACTACGTCTGGCCGGCCGCCTTCGACCAGGTGCGACGGATCTGCGCTGAGGCGTGCGCCGACCTCTGCGGCGATCGTGGGTTGGAAACGGGATGGCAGCTCATGGAGCGCGTGGGCGTGGGAGATCACCCGGTCTTCAGGCACTACCTTGCGCTCCTCGAGTCGACGAGCGACCACTGGGGAAACGACCCGCCCGGGGGTCTGGACTACTGCTTCGCGCTCCCCGGAAACCCGTCCTGCCGGGAACGCCTCGCGTACGCATTCCGGCCCCCGGCCACGATCTTCCACGACGGCGTCTGGTCCGGCCGCTCGCCCCTCAGCCTGACGGCCCGGCTCTTCGGGAATTTGGAGGGTGTGCTCGAGGAGGAGCTTCTCGCTCAGGAGTCGCGGGAAATCCACGATCGAGCCCGGAAGGTGCGACAGGCGGAGCTCCGAGCACGGCTCTCCTCGGCATCCGGCGGCATCACGATTCGATCCCGGGCGCGACCTCTCCCATCCGAAGCCGACTCCCAGACCCTCGAAGCTGCAGGGCGTCGGGGAGGTGATCGGATCCGCCTCGGATCGGCAGCCGACGCGGTGAGCCTCGGCGTCACCCTCCGCGAGCGAGGAGATGTCGATGGGGCGGCGCGGGCCTGCACAGAGGCGGTCGACCTCGCCCGGGATGCCCCCTCTGGCGAGCCGAAGAGGCATGGGGCCAGAGCCGCCCGCATCCTTGGCGACCTCTTTGAGGAGCGGGGAGATCGCGCGACGGCCACCGGCCATTACCTGGAAGCGATCGAGATGGGTAGGGAGAGTGGCACACCTTCGGGGTTGGACGATGCCGCGCAGGCGGCCGTCACGCTCGGTGCCCTGGCCGGACGTGGTGGGGACGCCCGGGCGGCTGAGGACTTCCTGCGCGACGCACTCCGGTTCGGGGCCGAGAGCGGCACGCCCGAAGGAACGGGATCCGTCGCTCGAGCCGGATTCAATCTCGGCTTCCTCTTCACCGAGCGCGATTCCGACGCTGCGCAGGAGGCCTTCGCCGGAGCCGTGCGAGCCGGCAAGGAGCTCGCCGACCCGGGAGGATGGGAAGTCGCGGCGATGGCCGCCCTCGGCCTCGGAAACGTCCGCCGGGACGCCGCAGCCCCCGATGCAGCCGCCGCCTACCGTGAAGCGGCAGAGCTCGGGAGGCGGTGCGGGACCCCGAAGGGCGCAGAGGTGGCCCACGCCGCCGAGATCGAGCTTCTCCGGCTGCCCGACTGATTGGCCGGAGCCCGCCCGGCTACTCAGAGCCTAATTCGGACCCGATTAGGAGTGGGAGAAGGGGGCTGAGGTCGCTGCAGTGGCCAGGAGGGCCCCTTGCAGGGCGGAAGGTGACGTTCTCAGGCTTCTCCCCTGTGCCCTCGTGGGCCCTCGGCTCTCCTCCTTTCGACTACCGACCGTTCCCCGACCATTGGTTCGCGTGTCTCCACGTGCCCGCATTCCTGTGGGGTGCACGGAGTTCTCTACGCCTGGATCTTCCTGGGGCGACCGCGCGAGAGGTGATCGGATTCGCGCACTTCGCGGCATGTCTCGGGACGTCGCGGGTCGATGCCTCTAGCGCGGAGGCTAGACGCGTCGGGCGAAGCCGGGACTCGAACCCCAGATTCCGCAAGCGGGTACCTTCATGCAGTCCCGTTCTCGACTCGAGCGCCCCCTTCACTCTTCATCGGGCGACCCTATGCCACCTTCCATGTCACCATCGAACCGAACCCGCGAATCGCAGGCGGCCGAGGGGGCCGCGCCGTCGGACCTCTTCCCGCTCAGGCACAGCTACGCCCGGCTTCCCGAGGCCTTCCATTCGCGGATCGAGCCCACGCCGGTCGCCCAGCCCAGCCTCATCCGCCTGAACAGGGAACTGGTCGAGGTCCTGGGGCTGGACCCAGAGCGGCTCTCAGCCCCCGAGGGCGTCGAGGTCCTCGCGGGGAATCGGCTGCCCGACTCGGCCGAACCGCTGGCAATGGTCTACGGAGGCCACCAATTCGGGAACTGGGTACCGCAACTCGGTGACGGCCGCGCGATCCTCCTGGGGGAGGTCGAGGACCGGGAAGGGCGCCGACGCGACGTCCAACTCAAGGGCGCGGGGCGGACGCCTTACTCCCGCGGCGGCGACGGTCGCTCGTCGATCGGCCCGGTGGTCCGGGAGTATTTGGGCAGCGAGGCGCTGGCCGCGCTGGGGATCCCGACGACTCGGGCCCTGGCCGCGGTCGCAACCGGAGAGAGCGTATTGCGGGGGCGGGAGGAGCCCGGAGGGATCCTGGTCCGGGTGGCCCGGAGCCACGTCCGGGTAGGCACCTTCGAGTACTTCGCCCATCGGGGCGACACCGCCTCGATCACCCGCCTCGCCGACTATGTGATCGGGCGCCACTTCCCCCACCTGGAGGAGAGGGAGGATCGTTACCTCGGGCTCCTCGAGGAGACGGTGGCCCGCACGGCGGATCTCGTCGCCTCGTGGCTCCTCGTGGGCTTCATCCACGGCGTCATGAACACCGACAACACCTCCATCGTAGGGGAGACGATCGACTACGGCCCCTTTGGCTTCCTCGATCCCTATCGGCCCGACGAGGTCTACAGCTCGATCGACCGGGGGGGACGCTACGCCTACGGGCAGCAGCCGGGCATCGCGCAGTGGAACCTCACCCGCCTGGCCGAAACGCTCCTTCCCCTGCTCGATCCGGAGGCGGACGCGGCCGTGGAGGCGGCGACCGAGGTGGTCCAGGGTTTCTCGGACCGATTCTTCGATGCGTACCACCGCGGCCTGGTCCGGAAGATCGGATTCAGGGAAACGACGCCGGAGCGGATCGAGCTCGCCAAGGATCTCCTGCAGCGAATGTCCGCGGAGAGCGCAGACATGACGCTTACCTTCAGGGAGCTCTCGAAGCTCGACGGCCGGGACCCGGGCGGGGACGAGACGGTGCGCCGACTCTTCAGTGAGCCGGAGTCCTTCGACGAGTGGTCCGTGCGATGGAGGAGCCGGCTGGAGGAGGAGGGAGCGGACGACGGGGAACGCCGGGCCGACATGCAGGCGGCCAACCCCGCCTTCATCCTCCGCAATCACCTCGCCCAGGCCGCCGTCGACGCCGCCATCGAGGAGTTGAACTTCGGCCCCATGGAGCGGCTCCTCACGGTGCTCTCACAGCCCTACACGGACCAGCCGGAGCACGAAGAGCTCGCTCAGGCGCCCGCCGCGGAGGATCGTGTGACCCGCACCTTCTGCGGCACTTGATCGGGGCTTCAGCAGACGTCCGACCCGGAACGCGGCCGCACCGGGCTCGATTCA